>CABSMZ010000065.1 GCA_902478875.1 uncultured Collinsella sp. | reverse complement strand
GCGATGACGGACCAGACCGTCAGAGGTCGAACTCGACGAAGCGTCGCTACCGTAGTTCAAGCCAAAATCGTAATAATCCTCCTTGGAACCCGAGCCCGCAAACTCGGCACCGCTATCATCCAGGCGGGCAAACGTGCCAGTCTCGGAGGCGCCGGTGTAGATCGTGCCAAGGTTACCCGTAAGCCCCGCGCCACCGGCAGGGGGAGTATTGTTGGCGGCCTTGCCGGCATTAACGTTGCCGGCCGCAGTCGCGGCGTTGGCAGCACCTGCGTTGTTCGCGGGTACCGAAGGAGCCCCACTCGGCTGCGACGTGGAGGTTGCACCGCCCGCAAAGACATTCCCTCTTGCACGGCCGGTCTTTTTTGCCTTTTGTGACTGCTCGTACAGAGCGGTAAACATCGCCGTCTCGCCCGGGGACACGCGCTTACCGGAACCGCCCTGTCCAGTGCCGCCCGGCGTGCCGGCCTTACCAGCCCCGTTCGGACGCGGCGGAACTGCAGGACGGCCGCTATCGCTGCCCTTAAAGTGATTACCAGCCATAAAGAAATCCTCGCAATTGAGTCGCAATGAAAAAGTCCATAACGTTACTAGTTTATGGCATTTTGGGCATCGACAGCTAAACTCCAGACACGGACATCAATTGGCGAAAATGCGGCACAACACCTTTTCCGTCTTGGCGGCGGCGCCAGCTACACCGTGAGGAACATCATCACGATGATCATGGCAAAGCCGATAAGGTCGGTCGGCAAAAACACCGTGCCCAGCATAACGGCGCTGGTGATGGTCGCCGAAACCGGCTCCACAGTTCCGATGAGACTCGCACGCACCGAGCCGATGTCCTTAACGCCCTGCATATAGAGCATGTAAGCAAAAAACGAGCCGATAACCACGAACACCGCGAGCGCCTCGACGCCGGCAGCGTCGAGTGCCGGCATATGCGCCCAAGGCTGCACGAAGACGCACGAGACCACGCCCGCCGTGAGCATTGCCGAGCCCGTGACGATTGGGCTGCCGTATTCGGGCAGGATCTTGGCGGGAATCACCGCCATACACGTGGCGCTGACCGCACACATAAGACCTGCTGCCAGGCCAAGTGGCGAGATATTCAGGCTGGTGGGGTCGCCGCCGGTGGCGATTAAAAAGGTTCCACCCAGAGCCAGGCCAATGCCGATGACTTCGCGAGTACGCGGCATGCGGCGATCGGTCACGCAGGTGTAGCCCATGATGATAACGAGCTGCAGGCACTGGAGCACCGTCGCGGTTCCGGCGTTCGTCAGGCGCACGGCCGAAAGATAGCAAAACTGGTTGAACAGCAGACCAAAGGCGGTAAAGAGCAGCAGCTGTTTGCGATCGGCGGGTGTGGTCCAGAGCTTAATCAGGCGCTCGCGGTCGCGCGTAACAACCACGGCCATAAAGAGTAGACCGGCGAGAATCTGACGCACGCTCATAAGCCACAAGGTGTCGACGTGGTAGGTATCGAACAGAAAGCTCGCGCTGGTGCCCGAGAAGCCCCAAAACGAACCGCCCACCAGCGTAGCCAAGACGCCCGTGATCATCTTGCGCGTCGAAGCGCTGTTCAGGCGGTCGCGCCATGCGCGACGGGTGTTGCGGCTGAGCTCGTCGGTGCCCTCGGGCACATCAATGTTCGATATATCGGTCATCGGCACCGAAGCCCCTGCGCCTTCGACCTGCTCGACACACTCTTTGCTCATTCCACTCCCCCGAAACAGTCTGGAAGCAATTCGGCTTACCTTACCACGGCGAAGGCACCAGCCGAAGGCTTGTCCGCTTATCGGTAGGACAATTCCGCAGGCGTCTTTCCATGGCTCGATACCGCAATGGCCTTGCATTATGCGACAGCCAAATCGCGGCAGCAGGCTCTTTTGAAATGGATATGACAAAGCCCCGAATTCCACAATGTAAGCGATTTTTAAAAATGTTCTTGCCACCGAGTTCAGGCTCCGTTATATTATCCCTTGCGCGCTTGCGCACCCTTGATCGGGCGTTTAGCTCAGGGGGAGAGCGCTTCCCTGACACGGAAGAGGTCAGAAGTTCAAATCTTCTAACGCCCACCAAATGTTCGCAGCTCAGAGGCTATGTCCTCTGGGCTGTTTTGTTTTATGTCGCCAAATCCGCTGGCAGTTCCAACCGTCATCGCAACGTAGCATCAATTCACCTGACGAATGGCTGCCAAACAAATTCAATACCCCAACATCAACAATAGCCAGGCACAAAACTGCGCCGCAAGCTGCTCCAACCGCCCAACTGGTCAAAAGCCGACCATCTACTTGCCAATTTATCTAACGGCGTAACCAAGCAGTCCGCGCCGCAACTTCTCAACAAAACGCCGCGATGTCTGCGCCCTGCGGTATCCTTGAGCCGCTCGCACCTGCAGCACCAAGGAGCCGCCATGCGCACCGAGCTCGATGTCCCCTTTTCGCACAAAGAAGAAGCCAAGGCGCTGGGCGCCAAATGGGACCGGACCAAGAAGATCTGGTATGTACCCAGCGGCGTCAACCCCGAGCCCTTTGCCGAGTGGCTGCCCGGTGTTGACCGATCCGACCCCTCAGCGCCGTATATATATCTAGTACTGGGCAAGCGCGAGTGCTGGAAATGCCACGAAGAGACCTCGGTCGCGGCCTTCGGTATTCCCTATCGAACCGATGACGGCAAGGGCATCGCCATTGCGCACGCGCCCAACGAAGCCGGGCACATTACCATCGACACGGCCAATGCCAACGCGCTCGCCATTGTTCCCGCTCTTGGCTGCGTCCCGGGCGAGATCCGCGACTATCTTTCTAAACGCTGTGGCTACAAACCCGTAGGCGCACGAGCCTCCAAAGCCCCGTCGCTCGGCAACACGTGCACCAGTTGCGACGCGCTGCAAGGCAGCCACTATCTGTTCGAAGAACCCACGTCCCCGTTTGCCCTCACCGCCATCAACAAGCTGCCGGCACTGGAGTTTGTGCGTGTCGAAGTTGCCGGCGTCTTTGGCGTCCCGGCCACGCGCACCGACTTTGACCAGGCACTCTTTACTTGGGCACGCGACCATCACGCCGAGTTCCACAAGCAGCTCGGTGAGGGGATTTATTTGTAGGAACGGAGATGCCTTCACAGCCAGCTCCTCCGCATCACCCATCCCTCGTCGCCGGCGTCGTACACGATATCGAGGCCACAAACAGGGCATTTCTCCTGATACACCGGCATATGAACGCCTGTCCGTTTTCTCACTTCGTCGCTAAGTCTGTCGCGCGCATCGATGAACCGAATGTCGAGGCACGGTATTTGCGAGCCGCAGCAAGGACAGGAGACGACAAACGACCCGCAATCAACTTCTACGCTCGGAAACATTTTGTTGTCTATAAGGGCACACGGCAGTTTTCCGTACTTCCCCATCGCAATATCGCCTCGCCAGCTCACGCTCGCTCCCCTCTCGCTATACAAATCAGGAAGAGCATGCACCAGCAGGCGTGCGCGAAATTGCATCGCCGCGCGATCCGATCAAACAACACGATCGTAAAAGACCGCCAAAGCCAAATTTCGTCGTCGGTCGCACCCTGTCCGGCAAACTCAATATCGACGGGTATGTGCTTCAGATAACTCATGTCGGGCGCAAAACGAGGGTCCGGTCCGCCTTTATGAACAGGACCGTGCAGAACAAACCATCCGTTTTCGGGCTCGAACCGCTCAACAAACGCAAGGCCGAGCACCTTATAGCCCACCTCGGTTGCAAATATGACTCCGACTGGGACGCCACATTCCATGCAGTTGAGCATTTTACGGTTGTAATTCTGGTCTCGAAAACCAACGGTACCCGGCGCTTGAACCGAGTACTTAATGACCCACGTACCATCGTCCAAATAGAGCGGAGGCACATTGTTGATGCTCTCGGTTTGCCACTGGCGCACTTGTACCCCGCTACCCCACTCCCCTGTATACTGATGTAGCACGTGTTTCGTCCGGGCCTGTTGGGCCGGATT
This sequence comes from uncultured Collinsella sp., assembly GCA_902478875.1. Classification (GTDB taxonomy): domain Bacteria; phylum Actinomycetota; class Coriobacteriia; order Coriobacteriales; family Coriobacteriaceae; genus Collinsella. The sequence goes on along the minus strand of CABSMZ010000065.1, from coordinate 5,343 downwards.
GTTCATGGGAGGGTCTTATGGCTGCTTCGAATCCGCCTAAGGGGAGCGTTTCTTCTTCGTCCATCAAGCCGGTTACGCGCAAGGCCGTGCGTTGCCAGCGCGAGGTCGCTTGGCTTGTCACGCAGGCGGCGGGCAGGCTCGTGGCGACCACTCAGGACGTCAACGCGCCTACGCCGAGCTTTGTGCTGGCAGCGGCGCTGGATTTTGTGCGCCAATTGGAGCTTGCCGCACAGGATGCCAGCGGCCACCTCGACTACCAGAATGTTATGGCGCCCGACCTGCAAACGTTCTGCCACATGGCCAAGTTGCCCGCCGCGCCCAATGCGCTTTCGGACGCAGGCTACATGTTTACGCTCTCGGGCGCGGACCTTATCCGCGACATCTATGCATACTGCAGCGAGCTCGCCGAGCGACACGTCTTTGACGCGGCAGAAGTCAAACCGGGATATGTCATCAAGCTGGTTCTTAGGCTGTTCTTGATGGACGGGTTCGCGGCCATGCCGGCGTAAGCCGAGTCTTTAGCATCACCGTCAACTGGGCAACAACCGCTTAACCTTAGTGGGCGCCAATCGAGAGTCGATTATTGGGTCGCCTCGTCCGCTAACGCATTTATTCCACGCGCTCCAACAGTCGATACTTGCGGTTGCGGCTCGTCGCCGGCGCCGTGGGCTCAAGCTCGCCTTGAGCAATGAGCGCGTTGACGCGCGACCTAACCTGGGAAATTGTGAGCCCCGTGCGCTCTGCCAGCTCACGCGTCCCCAGCTCGCCGTAATGTTTGAGTGCCGTCACAATTAAGCCCCCGCCATGATCGACCGGCTCGATCTTTGAACGGTAAAGTACGACCTTGAACCGATCGAACCCCGGGCAGAACAGGGGCTCGGCCAGACCATGCGCGCGCATGGCATCGATCATCATCGGGATGCCCGAGCCATTGCCCTCAGCCGGCGAACCTGCGCCATCCGGCAGCGGGACAATCGACATGAGTTTCACGAGCGTCGCGTTACGGCATCGGGAGCTGCCGTCAAACAAGTTCTCGCGAGTCTTTCCCCCGTATAGGCCGCCGGGGTTCGTCACCTCGATACGGTCATCAAAGACGTCAACAGCGATCGACTGCCCACAGAACCGATCTCCGTATTCTCGGTGGATTACGGCGTTGGCGATTGCCTCGCGCAGGACTTCCTCGGGAATCTCCAGCGAGTCGACACGCGAGACGCCTTGGATCGTCGAGGTTCGCCGCAAATTCTTGGCGATTGCCGCGACGGCATCCGAGATCATTTCGCCCAACGTTCCCTCGCAGATCGTACGGTCCATGAACCTCAACGACCCCGCCGCGCCCTTCTGCGTTCCGGCATAGACCGCCACATCGATAAAGAGCTTGGGATAGAACTGCTGAGGATAGGCACCCGCAGCCAGGAGTCCGGCCTTAGTGACATTGCCCTGGGAGTCGAGGAAATTCAGGCGCTCCAGCTTCGTTTTCTTGTCCGGCGCGCCGCGCATCGCACGAGGTGTCAGTGAGAAAGCACGCTCTATCGTGCGGTCGACCAGGGCCTCGTCAAGATCGCCTGCGACCGCGCCGGGCACTGCATCGCGATCACTGGGGCTCGCCCGTTCATACGATGACAAGGACAGGACCTCGGTCGACGAGAGCGGAACATCTTTATCATCGATGCGTTTGTAGCTGCCGCCTTGAGCGCCCCGCTCTATGACATAACAAGGCTTGCTCGACGGGTCGAGCTCCTCAATCGTGATGACCAGAACCACGGTGCCCTGGAGCTCCACGCGTTCAATGGTGTATTTGGGCGGATTGGCCAGTTTTCCGCGCCCGCCGGCATCACCCATGCCCGCTACGAATTGGTTGAGCACCTTCTCGGTCTCAAAGTTCTCAACCGGGACAAAGCCCGCGCGCTCGCTCACGCCGAGCACGATAATTCCGCCAGCGGTATTCGCGAATGCGCTAACCGTTTCCCATACGTCGCGGGAAAGCGTCGTGGCGCTCTCCTTGACCTCGACGTTAAGATCGTCCGAGCCCATGCGCCTTAAAGACTCGAGCAGACCGGTCAGCTCGTTTTCGTTCATCTGCATGTCCTTTCGCTCGGCCCGGCGGAGAATGCCGCGAATAGATTTCCTTCGTCTCTCAGTTATCTCTCGTAATTATCTCTCATCTTTCTGCTATCTCTCATATTAGAGATAAGTGAGAGATGAAAGATAAGATATCTGCCATTTGTTTCATTTAAACATGTTTTTGCTGGTAGAACAATCAGTATTGAGACAATACCATGATTGCTTGTCTCTTTGCTGATCAGTTATCTCTCATATTTATCTCTCGTCTTTCTGTTATCTCTCGTATTAGTGACGAATGAGAGATGAGAGATACGTGAGTAATGAACGAGCGTGGATTTTTGGACGGTCGGAAAGTCCCTCAAACAAAAAACGGGGCCGGCCTTACGCCGAGCCCCGTTTTCAAACGGTCAGTTAGTTATCCAACGCGCGAGCGTAGCAGTCAACATTACGCCGCCGCGAACACTCCCAAACCCGTTCCGATGATGCAGATCGCGAAGATGCCAATAATAATCCAAATGGTCTTGACACCCTTTTTATAGAGGGCAACGCAAGCGAACGTTGCCAGCAAGGGCAGCAGACCGGGGAAGATCGAATCGAACAGATCCTGCAGGACAATCTCCGAACCACCCACATCAAAGGTCAAAGCCGTGGACAGCGAGACCTGTGCCGCAATCATTGCGCCGATAACGGTCATTCCGAGGACACCGGCAGCATGCGTCATGCGAGACATAAGGTTGTTCTCTTCGGACTGCTGCAGGAACTTGGTTCCCAGGTCGTATCCCAGATGGGCGGCGACGATACGCGTTGCAAAGTTAATCACGGAGTAGATGAGCGCGTACACAATGGGGCCGAGCGGGTTGCCCGTCGACGCGATGCCAATACCAATGCCGGCGGCGACCACGCGGAACGTACCCCAGTAGAACGAATCACCAATGCCGGAAAGCGGTCCCATGAGGCCGACCTTCATAGCGTTAATCGAGGACGTGTCGAAGTTCTTATCGGCAGCCGCCTGCTCTTCCATCGAAACCGTAAGGCCGGCTACAAACGGAAGCACATGAGGCGTGATGTTAAAGAACTCGGTATGGCGATCGAGCGCCGCATAGTAATCGTCGTCGTTGGGATAGATCTTTCGCAGGGGCTTCTGAATGGTGTACATGAAGCCCATTGCCATCATCTTGTCGTACGACTGCGAGCACTGGCTCGTAAACTGGCGAAGGAACATGCTCCGATACATATCGGGAGTCATAATCGCGTCCTTCTTGGCCTCTTTGAGGTCGGTGTTCTGGGTAGCCATTAGAAGTCCTCCTCTTCATCCTCGGCAACCGCCTGCGGACCGGACGAGCCCTCGCGGAAGGCCAGGAGCAGTGCGACGCAAATGGCAGCTGCGGCGACGCCGATAACGTCCATCTTGAGGTAGATGACCATAATGAATCCCAGGAACAGCCAAGGAAGCAGCTTGTTATCGCCCATGGTCCTGATAAGAAGTGCGAAGCCGATGCAGACCATGACGCCGGATGCAACGTTGAGGCCGTCCATCACAAACTGCGGAATCGCGTTGAGCGCATTGTTGATGAGGTCGGCACCAAAGAACAGCGAGCAAAACACCAGCAGTGCAGACGGAATGCCAATCGACAGCGGCACGACGGTCAGATGGTACAGGTTCGCCTTGGCAAGATCGCGATTTGCCAGAGCGGTCTCAATCTTCTTGCAGGCAAAGGCACCCGGAACGGCGTAGCAGAAGTTGCGCCACACCTGAAGGAAGACGGAGACGGGAAGGGCGAGTGCGACGGCAGTTGCCGTGCCCGTACCCGTAATGACGGCAAACGCGCAGCCAAGCACGCCGGAAGCATAGACCTCGGGAGGAACCGCCGCACCGACCATGATGGCGCCCATGAACATGGACTCCAAAGCAGCGCCGACGATAACGCCCTGCTGGACATCGCCAAGGATCAGGCCAACGAACAGGCTCGTAAACAGCGGACGACCAAGCATCGTAATGCCAAATAATTGCTCGTCCATGGACGCAATAAATGCGACCAGTGCAACTAGAAGATACTGGACAACCATTTCGATCAACCCCAGAAACAGGTCTGCAGGCGAGGCATTCTGCGCAGCTCGCCTGCAGACAACCGCAGCAATTTGAGAGGATTAGTAGTTCATCTGGTGATAGTAACGACGCGTGGTGAGCGGGTGGTTACGGACGTGCTCGAGATGGCAGCTCAGACGCTCGGTGATGGTGTAGGTGACCATCGGGGAGACGATCTTGCGGAACTCGGGGTCGCTGAACGGCAGCTCGACCTCGGCGGTGTCGAACTTGTTCACGCGGACATGGACGCCCTTCTCGTCGGCGAGCATGTGAGTGAAGTTGTCCACGCGGTCCATGAGCTTACGGGTGTCGTCCTCGCCGTAGAGCATGATGAGGCTCGTGCCCTCCTCGCACAGCTCGATGGTGCCGTGGAAGAACTCGGCGGCGTGGATGGACTTGGTCTTGATCCACTGCATCTCCTCGAGGATGCACATGGCGTAGTCGTAGGCCTCGCCCCAGAGCATGCCGGAGCCGATCACCATGTGGTAGTCGGTGTCCTTGAAGTCCTCGGCCATGGCGGCGCAGCGCTCGTCCTGAGCGTCCTTGGCCTTGATGAGGTACGGAGCGATGTTGCCGAACTCCTCCATGAAGGTGTCGTACTTGGGGAAGGCGCCGGCGTTCTTGAGGAAGCGGGCGACCAGCGTGATCTGGTAGGTGTAGATGGCCTCGCACAGAACGTCGTCCTCGGCGAAGCTGAAGAACTTGTAATCGGCGTACTCAGTGGCCGGGGTGTTGTCGTTGGAGACATACATCAGCGTGCGGGCACCCTGCTCCTGGCAGAACTTGGCGGCCTCGATGATCTCGGGGGTGGTGCCGGTACGGGTGGAGAAGACGCAGACCGAGTCCTTGTTGAAGGTCTTGGGCGGGCATGCGAGGAACTCAGCGGCAATCTCGCAGTGGACGTCGACGTCGGCCGTGGTGGTCTCGACCCAATACTTCATCGGGAGCGTGTGGGCCCAGGTGCCGCCGCAGCCGATGAAGAAGATGTTGGAATAACCCTGCTCGCAGACCTTGTCCACGGCAGCCTCAATCTGAGGACGGAGAGCGAGGGCATCGCTCACAACCTTCTCGTAACGAGGCTCATCGAAATTGAACATCCCTTACTCCTAACTCACTTGGATGAACCCTTCATTCATCCCATGACGTTATAATACTTTATATAACTAGCTATGCAAGAGCTATTTCAGATCTGTCTC
>CABSMZ010000064.1 GCA_902478875.1 uncultured Collinsella sp. | reverse complement strand
ATATCGTCAACCCGTTCTATATGATGCTTCCCGAGCCCCTGCGTCCCTTTGCCATCGTGCTTTCGGCCGTGGCGGCCATCATCGCCTCGCAGGCCCTCATCACCGGCTCTTTCTCGCTGGTATCCGAGGCAACCCGTCTCAACCTTATGCCGCATCTGCGCATCCACTACCCCAGCGACACCAAGGGCCAGCTCTATATTCCGCTCGTCAACAACATCATGTGGGTCGGCTGCATCTTCATCGTTCTGCTGTTCCAAAACTCCGAGCGCATGGAGAGCGCCTACGGCCTCGCCATTACCGTGACCATGCTCATGACCACGACGCTTTTGACGAGCTACATCGCCGGCATCCTCAAGCACAAGCTGGGCGCCTGCGTCTTCGCCCTGCTCTTCGGTGCCATTGAGCTGTGCTTCTTCGCCTCGTGCCTCACCATGTTCTTTGACGGCGGCTATGTGATGATCTTCCTGGCCGCACTGCTGTTTGGCCTTATGTATGTGTGGCGTCGCGGCACCGCCATCGAGCGCACGCAGACGATCCTGCTGCCCGTCTCCAAGTACATTGACCAGCTCAATCGCCTGCGCAATGACGAGACCTACCCCGTGCTCGCCGACAATCTGGTGTTCCTTACCAACAGCCCCGACCCGCTCACGCTCGACCGCGACGTGCTCTACTCCATCTTGGATAAGCATCCCAAGCGCGCCAAGGCATACTGGTTCATCAACGTGCACGTTACCGATGAGCCCTATACGCACGAGTATTCCGTTGAGACCTTTGACACAGACTTCCTGTTCCGCGTGCGCTTGGACCTGGGCTTTAAGGTCAATCAGCGCATCAACGCCTACCTGCGCCAGATCGTTGGCGACTTGATGACATCGGGCGAGCTGCCGCCGCAGCATCACACCTATTCCATCTACGAGACACGCGGCAACGTGGGCGACTTCCGTTTTTGCATGCTGCGCAAGATGCTCGCCCCCGAAACGGACATCAACCGCAACGACCATCGCGTCATGGCCATCAAGTACGCCGTCCGCCGCGCTTGCGGAAGCCCGGCACGCTGGTACGGTCTTGAGAACTCGGCCATCATCATCGAGTACGTGCCGCTGTTTGCCCGCATGCGCCCGGCCGTTAAACTCGTGCGCACCCAGGTGCCGCTCGAGGTTCAGATCGAAGAGGCCGAGGAAATGGAAGTCGACATCTTCTCGGACGACTTGGTCAACGGCAACGAGGCCGGTAGGGACATGAACGTCGATCCCACCGAGCTGCTCGAGAGCGTCGCCGATACGCCCGAACAGCAACAGCTCGACGGCCTCGAGAGCACCCAGTTCAACGACGCCAACTTCTAACACGCCACCAGCCATTGACGACAACGGCCTCGCATCTCATAAGAGGTGCGAGGCCGTTTTATGTCGCAACGGACCAGTGAGCTACGAACGACGCGGCTCGGGAACCACGAGCCTATCGGGGCTCGCGCCCTCGGCATCCATCAGGCTCACGTAGCGAATCGACGGATCCCCATACATCGCGTAGTAATAATTGCCCGTGCGCGCGCTAAAGCATCCGGTGTAGATAGTCTTCTCGAACTTGCCATCGCCCATCCTGGACGCTCCCTCGATCATCACCACGCCCTCGAGCGAGCGGAACATGCGAACGACGTTTTCGGTCTCGCTCTCCTTTTGCGGGTAATTGGCATTGAGGTACGCCGCCTTTACAAAACGGCTCGGCGAATAGCAATCGCCCGGAATGCCGCGCATGCCGGCACCGGCTCCATAGGGCTTAAGCTCGGCGCCACGCCACGTCGCCGTTTGCGGAAAATCGCTTGTGGCGGTGATATAGGTGCGTAGGTTTTCCATATGCCACGGGAAGGTCGGCTGGTTGGCAAGGGTGTCGACCGGATCGTCGTATACATGCAGGCCGTCGGCCATCATCTCGACCACGATGCTGCGCTGGCTGTCGCCGATAATCCAATGGAGCAGTGACACGCCCAGCCCCTCTCCGGCAGATTTGGCGACAATCACCGTATCGCGCAGCGCGGCCTCGACCTCATCGACCGTCGAGAACGTCGCTGCCACCCACAGGGGAAACTCATAGGCCGCGATATTGGTCTTGCCGTCGACAGGGCCCTCGGCATACTCGGCATAGCCGGGAAAGTTGAGCCCCGCCACAGCCAGACCCGCATCGTTACCGCAATCGAAAAACATGGGATAGTTCTTGTAATCGATGCACATACCGATCACCGCGTGCGCCGCTGTCGCGTCGTCGATAAACGAATACGGAATGTGAAACCCGCGCGGCATCACGCGAACCTGTTGGCCGTAGTCAAAGCTCCAGTCGAGATTGCGGCCCAGATACATGTGGCCAGAATTATCGGTAAATCGAATACTCGTACACATAGCGCCTCCTAGCTTTACGTTCTTGCTAATTTCATTGTCTCCAAACAAAAAGGCGCTAAACACAAAAGCCCGGACATGACAACAATGTCATGCCCGGGCCAAAAGAGACGAAGTGCGGTGCTTTGGTCCCCTTAGACCAACTTTCCAAGACAGTGATCGATCATATGCTGGATCATTTGTGCCTCAAAGCCCGCGTAGTCGCGGCGGCACTCCTTCATCTTGCCGTCGACGATCTGGTCAAAGGCAACCTTGCACTTGATATAGCGCGTGGACTTGGTGACCTCCTCGTGCGTCAGGCAGCTCTCCTCCATCTTGCTGGCGCCCAGGCCAAACACCAGACGGGGGTTGTAGAGCACGTGGGGCTCGCCGGCATCGTCCAGGTAGACGCAAACCTTCTTGGTGACGCCGATCTGGTTGGCGGCAAGGCAGCCGGCATCGCCGAGCGACTTGATGGTATCGATCAGGTCCTGTGCCACCGACTCGTCCTCGACGGTCGCGACCTCGCAACGCTGGGACAGAATAGCCTCGTCGTGGCAGAGCTCTTTAATCATACGTTCCTCCATAGGGGTCGTTGTAACTGCTTAAGTATACGGTACCCACACATTTTCATGCGAAAAATACCGTCCGTCTGCTACAAAGCGCCGAACATCAACATGCGAGGAACAACAGCGTCGTAAAGGGGCTATAGTGGGTGAGTTCGTGTCAATCGGCCTAAACTCGGGGCCGAACAAGGAAAGGGTATGCATGGACGAACTTTTTCACGTCAGTGAGCGCAAGTCCACAATCGGGACCGAACTTCGCGCTGGACTGACAACATTCCTGGCGATGGCCTACATCATCGCCGTCAACCCTGCGGTGCTCTCGGGCGCTGGCATCGATGCGGGAGCGCTCGCCTGCGCCACCTGCCTGGGCGCCGGCATCATGACCATCTGCATGGGCATCTTCGCCAACCGCCCGCTCGCCTGCGCGTCGGGCTTAGGCGTCAACGCGATGATCGCTGGAATCACCACCACCGTCTGCGGCGGTGACTGGCACGTGGCCATGAGCGTCATCTTCCTTGAGGGCGTCGTCATCTTGCTGCTCGTGCTTTGTGGCCTGCGCGAGGCCATCATGGACGCCATCCCGGTTGTCCTGCGTCACGCCATCTCGGTGGGTCTGGGCCTGTTCATCGCCATGATTGGCCTGTGCGATGCCGGCATTATCACCGCTGGCGCCGGTACACTCGTCGGTCTGGGCGACATCACCTCCCCCACCTTCATCGTCGGCATCATCTCCATCCTGGTGACAGTCGCCCTCGCCTGCCGCAACGTCCCCGGCTCGCTGCTCATCGGCATCGTCGTCGCCGTCATCGCCGGTATCCCCCTAGGTGTGACCCAGGCTCCGACCGGTATCATCGCCCCGCTCGACTTCTCGAGCATCGGTGGCCCCATCGCCGACGCCGGCGGCGTGCCTGCCATCGTCAAGGTCCTTACCGACCCCGCGCTCCTCGTCATCTCGTTCTCGTTGCTCATGAGTGACTTCTTCGACACCATGGGCACCGCGATGGCCGTGGCCAAGCAGGGCGAGTTCCTCACCGACGACGGCAACGTCGAGAATATCAAGGAGATTCTGATCGTCGACTCCGCCGCCGCTGCTGTGGGCGGTTTCATGGGCGTCTCCTCCATCACCACCTTCGTCGAGTCCACCTCTGGCGCTGCCGACGGTGGCCGCACGGGCCTCACCTCCGTCACCACCGGCGTGCTGTTCATTCTCGCCGCGTTCTTCTCCCCCATCGTCACCATCGTTTCCAGCGCCGCCACCTGCGGTGCTCTGGTCTACGTCGGCTACCTCATGATGAGCGAGGCCTCCGAGATCGATTGGTCCGACGTATCGCAGGGTTTCCCGGCGTTCATGATTGTCGCCGGCGTGCCCTTCACCTACTCCATCTCTGCCGGCATCGGCCTGGGCTTTATCGCCTACGTGGTCATCGCGCTCTTTAAGGGCGAGGCCTCCAAGATCAAGCCGCTCATGTGGATCGCAGCCCTTGCCTTCCTCGTCTACTTCTTCGTGGCGTAACGGCATAGCCTGCTAAAGCAAAACAACAAGGCGCGGAGTCGCATCGAACGGCTCCGCGCCTTTCTTTTAGCGTCTGCCCCCGTGCCAGCGTGCGACAATTGAGGCTGTCGATATCACTACACCGAGAGAAGCCTGCCTTGGAAGCGCATCATAAGCAGATAACCGTTTATTCAGAGTGTACGGAAGGCGCGCCCGTCATCTACCTCCCCGTGGTTATGGGCGACGGTAGTGAAGTCTACGAGCGCTGCCGAGAGCTCGACTGCCCGCCGTTCACCCTTGTCGCCATTGGAGGGCTCGATTGGAATCGCGAGCTGAGCCCCTGGGAATGCGACGGAACTATACGAGATGCCGAGCCCTTTGGTGGACAGGCTGCTGGTTTTCTTGACGAGTTGTTGAAGCAGATAATCCCCCAGGCTGAATCATCGCTCCCGCAACCGCCCGCCTGGCGCGGCGTTGCCGGCTACTCGTTGGCGGGTCTTTTTGCACTGTGGGCACTTTGGCAAACAGATGTCTTTGAGCGCGCGGCGAGTGCATCGGGGTCGCTGTGGTTCCCCGGCTTTATCGACTACGCGCGAGAGCGCACGATGACAGCTACGCCCGACGCCGCCTATCTGTCGCTCGGTAAAAAGGAAACCAAGACGCCCAACCGCATGATGCGGCACGTACTCGACGATACGCGCGCGATGGAAGAGCTGTTTATCGAGCGCGACATTCCAACAACGCTGGAGCTCAACCCCGGCAATCACTTTGCCCAAACTGACCTGCGCATGGCGCGCGGCATCCACTGGATACTGACGCATTAAAAATGGCGTCCACGCGTACATACGCATGGACGCCATTTTTTGATTTAGCTGAACACAACTACTATTCGACAGTCTCCTCGAGTTTAGATACGGCGGGCGTCGAGGATTGGGACATGGAAGTCCTTTCATGATGGAAGGGCGATCAGGCATATCGGATAACCTGCCCGAACGATACGATCCGAACCATTGTACGTGATACGCAATGTCTCGCGCGCGCCGCCACCTGCAACCGGTAGCATTACTTCCAAACGCGCTCGGCAATGCGCTTGACCAGCGCGATCTTTGCCCATTGCTCATCCTCGGTCAGCTTGTTGCCAATCTCGCAGCTGGCAAAGCCGCACTGGGGCGACAGGTACAGGTTCTCGAGCGGCACGTACTTTGCGGCCTCGTGGATACGTTCGACGATAACGTCCTCGTCCTCAAGCTCAGCTGCCTTTGTAGTGACCAGTCCCAGCACCACCTTCTTGCCGGGGGCAACGTACTTAAGCGGCTCAAAACCACCGGCGCGCGGCGTGTCGAACTCCAGATAGAACGCATCGACATTCTCATGTGCGAACAGGTACGGCGCGATGGGGTCGTAGCCGCCCTCAAAAGCATAGGTGGAGTGGTAGTTGCCGCGGCACACGTGCGTGTTGATAACCAGATCGACGGGCTTGCCCTCGATGGCGGCGTTGTTGAGCGCCACGCCCAGCTCGCTTACCTTTTGCAGGTCGACCGGGCTCATGCCGGTTTTGGCGACAAAATCGGTATCGCAGTAGATGCCCCAGGTGCAGTCATCAAACTGGATGTTGCGGCAGCCTGCTGCGTACAGGTCGGCGATCACCGTGCGATAAGCGTCTGCAATAGCGTCGGCAAGTTCCTCATCGGTCTTATAGACAGCGCGCAGGCTCTCCTGCTGGCCGTCGCAGCGATCGAGCGTGACCTCAGAGAACGTCTGGATCGGCGCCGGAATGGTCTGGCGTGCGACCTGGCCCTCCCCCTCAAGCGCCTTGACGAACTTAAAATGCTCGACGAACGGGTGGTTCTCGCCGCTAATGGGACCAGTAACCACGGCGGTGTCGGCCGTCGTCTCCTCATCATGGAACATATAACCCGTGCGTGAGATGCGGCGCTCAATGCCGTTAAGGCCCCACATAAAATCGAGGTGCCAGTAGCTGCGGCGGAACTCGCCATCGGTGATCACCTGCAGGCCGGCGGCCTTCTGCTTGGCCACCAAATCGCGAATGGCATCGTCCTCGACGGCCTTAAGGCCGGAAGCGTCGAGTTTACCCGCGACATAGGCGGCACGGGCGTCCTTTACAGCCTGCGGACGAAGAAAGCTGCCGACGATATCGGCGCGAAACGGCGCGTTCGGTTGAATCGAAGTGCTCATAGATATCTCCCTTTGCATTGGTTGCTTTACTGGGACAGAGTATGAGCGCTCATATGACCATCGTAAAATATACGTTTATAACAGTTTGATATAGATGCTTCCTATATCAGTCTGGACTGCCATAAAGAGACTTGGACTGTGCGGAGCACAGCAGCCTAGATATGCTGACGAATCGCGTCGATATAGGCCCGACCGTAGCGCGTGAGCGTCGTGTTCTTGCGCGTGATGATGCCAATCTCCATGTACTCGTCCACGTCGAGCGGAATCGAGATAATGCCGGGGCCGTTGAGCTCGTGGCTGATCACGCCCGAGCATACCGTGTAGCCGTTGAGGCCCATGGCCAAATTGAACAACGTCGCACGGTCGCGCACGCGGATATTTTTGCGACGCTCGAACGTCGAGGTCAGCTCCTCGGAATAGTAAAACGAGTTGTAGCTGCCCTGCTCGTAGGACAGGAACGGGTAGTCTTCCAGATCCTCGAGCGTCACGCTGGAGCGGTCCGCCAGCGGATGGTCGGCGCAGACGAAGACATGCGGCGTGGCGCAGAAGAGTCCTTCGAACACGAGCTCGTTGGCCACCAGCATGCGCTCGATGACCTCGCGGTTATGCTCGGATAAGTACAGGATGCCCAGTTCGCTTTTCATATGCGCGACATCCTCGATAATCTCGTGAGTCTGCTCCTCGCGCAGGGTGAAGTCGTAACGCGCGGCATCGAACTCGCGGATCACGTCGACAAACGCGTTGACGGCAAAGGAATAATGCTGGCAGCTCACACTAAAGTGCGGCACCTGCTCGAATGCGCCCTTGTACTTGCCCTCGAGCAGGTCGGCCTGGTCGAGTACCTGGCGCGCATAGCCCAAGAAGGTCTCGCCTTCCTCGGACACAATGACGCCCTTGTTGGTGCGCTCAAAGATGTGCACACCCATCTCGTTTTCGAGATCGCGAATCGACGCGGTAATCGAAGGCTGCGACACAAAGAGACGGCGCGAGGCCTCGGTAATGCTGCCGCATTCGGCAACTTTGACGACATATCTGAGCTGCTGGAGCTTCATAGCCTTCTCCCTAGACGTTCGTGACGCCAAAACCCACCGTGTCCATCTGACGCATAAACGGCGGCATCTCCCCCGTCGCGGCGCAGGCGGCAATCTGATGCAGAGCCCCGGCGACCGCATCATCTGCCGCGGCGCCGATATGCCAGCGCGCGGCAGCCGTGACGGCCTCGTTGGCATTGGCGACTGCAACGGAGTTGGAAACGGCATCGATCATGGGCAGATCGTTATCGGAATCGCCAAATACGGCCACCTCGTCGGGCGTCAGGTCCAAGGCGCGCGCCAGCTCCAGCGCAGCGCAGCCCTTGTCCCAACCATCCGGAAGGATGTCGAACAGGCGCACTCGGTTGTTGGGAAACACAAGCGAGAGTTCCGGCATCTCAACGGCAACGCGCTCGCGTAGCTCCGCGAGCTCCTCACGCGAACGGGCACTCCAGATATTCGCCTTAAACACCGGCGCGTCATCGACGACGGGACGGCACGGGGCCTCTTCGCCTTTGAGCCACGCATTGCCGCCCGACTCCATAGCGCGACGTACACGCTCGGGATTGCTCGTCACGCAATAGGCATCGTTACCCCAAAAGTCATCGCCCAGGCTGTAGACTTTTAGAAATGTATCGTCGGTTTCTTGCTCCAGATAGTCAGCCAAACGTATCAGAGCATCGTTGTCGATTGCGCGCGAAGCGACTACTTCGCCGTCGACAAACATCACCTGGCCGTTACAGAACGCACCGGTCGAAAAACACTCGGAACGGTTTTTGAACATCCAGCCCATCGCGGACGGCTGACGACCCGAAACCGGCCCAAAGTGCAGACCCGCCGCATGCATGGCATGAATACCCTCAATGGCGTAGTCGCTGGCGCCGTCATGCCCGGCTGGAATCAGCGTATCGTCCATATCGGTCAGCACAAGTTTGATCATAGAGTCCCCCAGTCATTTTCACCGCAACCATTGTAACGGTGCGCTAGTATAGGGAACAACAGATTCGATGCGGGAGTGCCGGCGGTGCAAACCACAAGGCTGAGAGGGCATGGGGCCCAATCCTTTGAACCTGTCAGTTAATGCTGGCGTAGGGAGCATGCCGCCTTTACAGGGGCGCTGTCTATGCACAGCGCCCCTTTTCTATGCCAAGGAGGCATGTGCAGTGATTGATTCGGAACAGCTTAAGCAAAATGTGGTCAAGGCCGTGGAGGAGATTCGCGCCACCAATCCGATGGCAGGCTCCATCACCAACACGGTGACGATCGACTTTGTCGCCAACGCGCAGCTCGCCGTGGGCGGATCGGCCGCCATGGTCTATCTGCCCGACGAGGGCGAGGCGCTCGTTGCCGGCGGCGGCGCCATCTATCTCAACATGGGCACGCTCTTCCCCATCTACGAGCAGACGATTCCCCGCGCGGCGAAGGCGGCACACGACGCCGGCAAGCCCTGGGTGCTCGATCCGGTGGGCCTGGGCATCGGTAGCCTGCGCACCCAGTTGGTAAACGAGCTCAAGCAGTATAAGCCCGCCATCGTGCGCGGCAACGCCTCCGAGATCATCGCGCTCGCCGGCCTGTGGGGTCTTGAGGGCGAGGCGGCCAATCTGAGCCGCGTGCGCGGTGTCGATACCACCGACACGGTAGACGCCTGTCTCTTATACACATCTGACGCTGCCGACG
>CABSMZ010000063.1 GCA_902478875.1 uncultured Collinsella sp. | reverse complement strand
CGGAGATGTGTATAAGAGACAGCAATGCCCCAGAGCTCTGCCAAGGCGACAATGACCGCGGCCGCATCCGTCGAGGGGCCGCCCAAGCCGGCGCACAATGGAATGCGCTTCTCAATCGTCACGCAGATGTTTGCCTCGCGACCATAATGCTCGGCCATAGCAACCGCAGCCCGATACGCCGTATTCTTTTGCATGGGAAAATCTGATGCCGGAACCGTCTGGACGGTCAGCGCCTGCGACGGCGTGACCGTCACGGTATCGGAAAGACCGACGGCCGCCATCAGGGAATCGACCCTGTGGTAGCCGCGGTCATCGCGCTCGGTATGAACCCCCAGGTAGAGGTTAATCTTTGCCGGCGCGGAAAGAGTCAGGGACCGATCGGTCACCGTTAATGCTCCTCGAGCTGATTGCCGAGCGGGGTAAAGATATGCTCGCCGCTCTCGGGGTCGAACAGCTCGACCTGACCGGTGAGGACATCGATATACTGGTAGGACTGACGCGACTTGCGGCCGCGACGCTCGTCAACCTCGACGATAAAGACGGCGGGGTGGACGCTCTTGATGGTGCCCATGCGCTCGACAACGCGGGTGCGGCCCATGTTGGCCTTCACCTTGACTCGATCGCCCACCATATCGGTCAGCTTCTCGTGGATGTCGTCGACGTGATTGACTTCCATCTCTTCCATGAACAGGGCCTCCAGAAGGTGCAATTCAAAAAGGGGATAATACCCCTAAGATAGACAAAACTCTAATACTATAGCACCCTGTTGTGGCCATACGCAAGTAGCTAAAAAAGCCCGGTCTCGAATACGTACCAGACGACAACCTCGCATGACCAGTTGTTACGCGGTTTGGTAAAACCGCGTAACCTAAAGGTTGTCGGTGTCCAAGACGATGGTAAATGGACCGTCGTTGACCAAGTCGACTTTCATATCGGCGCCGAAGATGCCATGTGCTACGTGCTCGACGTCCTCGCGAACAAGCGTCAGGAAGTACTCGTAGAGCTCGTTGGCGACATCGGGGGCGCCGGCATCCGTAAACGATGGGCGGCGACCGTGGCGGCAGTCGGCGAACAGCGTGAACTGCGACACCACGAGCACCTCGCCGTCGACATCGGCAAGCGCCAAGTTGGTCTTGCCGTTCTCGTCCTCGTTGATACGCAGCCCGCGGAGCTTGCCCCACAGCTTGTCGGCCTCGGCACGTGTGTCGCCGTGACCCACGCCCAGCAGCACCAGGTAGCCGCGCCCAATGCGACCCACGCATTCGCCGTCGACCGTCACGCCGGCGTTGAGCACGCGCTGCACCACCGCACGCATGGCCTACTCCTCGCCCGTCAGCTTGGCGGACAGATGCTCGAGCGCGTGGAAACGATGGCTGATGGCGTTCTTCTCGTCAGCCGTCAGCTCGGCCATGGTCTTGCCCGGCGTGTCGACCGGCAGGAACAGCGGGTCGTAGCCAAAGCCGTGATCGCCGCGGCCCTCGTGTGCGATAACGCCCTCGCAGGCGCCCTCACCATAGGTGACCAAACCGTCCGTGTCGATGAGCGCGACGACGCTCATAAAGCGCGCAGTGCGGTCCTCGTCGGCCACGCCCTCCAGATTTACGAGCAGCTTGGCGTTGTTGGCGGCATCGTCTCCGTGCACGCCCGCATAGCGCGCGCTATACACACCGGGCTCACCGTCCAGCGCGTCGACGACCAAGCCCGAATCGTCGGCAATGGCCATAAGGCCCGTCTCCTCAACCGCGGCTTGAGCCTTGATGATGGCGTTCTCCAAAAACGTCGTGCCGTTTTCCTCGGGATCCTCAAAATCACCCAGCTGGCCGAGCGCCACAAAGCGCACCTCGGGCATGACCTTGCCCAAAATGGCCTCGATCTCGGTGAGCTTATGGGCGTTGCCCGTTGCCACGACGATGGTCGCCGCCGGGTCGAGGGTGTCGATGTCAATCTTCTCAAGTGCCATGACTGGCCTCCTTGTCTCTATAGCAATGCCGAGTTGAGGACGACGAGGACTTCGGTCTCTCTCCCGTCTCAATCAACGGCAGTCTTATACTTCGACGTTTTCCCAGATAAAACCTGCCAAAATTAACATCCCTTTTTGGCAGGTTAGGCGAGGGCTTGGCGCTGAAGCTCGATGAGCTCGGCGATACCCTTGTCGCCCAGGTCGAGCAGGGCGTTGAGACGCTTGCGATCGAAGGGCGCCTGCTCGCCGGTACCCTGGAGTTCGATCATCTCACCGGAATCGGTGGCGACGAGGTTCATGTCGACCTCGGCGTGGCTGTCCTCGGAATAATCCAAGTCGAGCAGGGTGTTGCCGTCGACGACGCCCATGGAAATGGCGGCAACCTGGCCCGTGAGCGGGATGCGCTCGAGTTTGCCCGCCTCGACCCACATGGCAAGGGCGTCGTGCAGCGCCAACCAGGCACCGGTAATGCTCGCCGTACGCGTGCCGCCATCGGCCTGGATCACATCGCAGTCGACGGTAACGGTGTACTCGCCGAGCGCCTTCATGTTGACGACGGTACGCAGACTGCGGCCGATAAGCCGCTCGATCTCCATGGAGCGGCCCTTGCGGTTGGCATGCTCGCGCTTGCAGCGTTTACCGGTCGAGGCCGGCAGCATCGCATATTCCGCCGTTACCCAGCCGGCCTTGGCGCCCTTGCGCCAACCCGGCACACCCTCCTCGATGGTGGCGGCGCACAGTACGCGCGTGTCGCCGAACTCGGCCAGGCACGAGCCGTGGGCGTGCTTCATAACGCCGCGGGTGAGCTTAACGGGGCGCAACTCGTTGGCGGCGCGACCGTTAGCGCGGTTGACCTGCATGTACTCCATAGAAATATCCTTTCGGCAAAAGATGTGGCGAAGGCCTTGACGGCTGCCTTACATCTATTTCAGCTCATCGATATCGATATGTTCGATGCTTTTGAGCGGCTGGCCAAAGATAAAGCTACCCGCCACCGCAAACTCGGCAATGTTATCGGCCGTCGTGGCAAAACGATGCTGCGGCTCGGCTGCGTCGCCCGCCAGCTGCTCGCGGCGCGTGAGAATATCGGTCAGCTCGCGCGTGGTCTCCTCGGCGGAACTCACCACGCGCACTCCGGGACCCAGCGCATGGCGAATAGGCCCCACGAGCAGCGGGAAATGCGTGCAGCCGAGTACCACGGTATCGATGCCACGATCGTGCAGCGGCTCGACTGTGGCGCCAACCAGCGCGCGAACGGCTGGCGTATCAAAAATATCCTCGTTCTCGAGCCACTGCTCCTGCAGATGCGCGCCCGAGGCGAGCTCGTGCTCGACGACCTCGACAAAGCTCGAAGCCGGGCAGCCATACACATCGACACCAGCATCCAAATCCTGGATGGCGCGCGTGTAGGCGCCCGAGCGAATGGTGAGATTGGTGGCGAGCACGCCCACGCGACGCGTACGCGTGCTGTTGATGGCGGCGCGCGCGCCCGGGGCGATCACGCCGATCACGGGAACGTCGAGCACTTGCTGAGCCAAACGCAAGGCCGCGGCGGTCGCCGTGTTGCAGGCGATGACCATGATCTTAACGTCGTGCCTCGATAGCCAGCGGCCCGCCTGCAGCGCAAACGAGCGAACCTCGTCCTCGGTGCGGGTGCCATAAGGGCAGCGCTTAGTGTCACCGAAATAGTAGACGGACTCGTGCGGAAGTGCCGTTGCGATCGCGCGCGCGACCGTCAAGCCGCCCAGGCCCGAGTCGAACACGCCGATCGGACGCGTGTCCCCGGCCATATTATCGATATCGGACATTACCTCACCAGATTCTCTCTCGAAAAATGCGACCAATCGTGATGCGTCGCGCTACGAACGGGCTGCGACCAGCAGCTCGGCCGTTGCCACCCAACCGTCGACAATCTTGCCGCGCGTAATATAGGCATTGTCGCAGGCGTCCAAGAACTCCGGGGCACCGGCGCTCGTCAGACCGTTCTCGACCAGGCAGAACATGCCAACATGGTCGGCCATGTAGAAGTCGGACTCGGAGTCGCCGAGCGCAAGCGTCTCCTCGCGCTCGATCCCCAGGTGCTCGCAGAAGCGCGCAATGGCAACGCCTTTGTTAAGACCCGCCGGATTGATGTTGAAGGCGCGACCGTCCTCGACGCGATCGAGCTCGAGCGTCGTCGGCTTGGACAGATGCGTCAGATGGCCGTTGCAAGCCCAGATCAGACCGCAGCCGGCCTCGTCCAGGATGGCCTGAACCTCATCGTCGGGCACATCGCCGCGCATGCCGACGGTGACCTCACGGTACTTGTAGCCGGTCGACATGTCGTTGTGATACTCGATCTTGTGCGGCCAGCGGGCGAGGATCTTCTCGCACACGCCGGTCTGCTCGATCACCTGGTGCGGCGTGAGGCCGCAAGAGGGGTCGTAGGGCATGTCGCCGGTCAGATACTCCCAATCGTTGGCTTTGAGGTCGTACATGACCAGGCCGCCCATCTCGCCGATGTAGGAGTTGAGACCGAGCACGCGCGCGTCCTCGTGGATCATGGTACGGTTGCGGCCCGAGGTGGGAACCACCTGAATACCAGCGCGAGCGAGCGCCACGACGGCCTCGACGAGTTTGGTCGAGGGGTTGCCGTCGTTGTCGCGCAGCACGCACGAGCCGGGTGCAAGCATCGTGGCATCCAGGTCGGTAAAGACGTACTTGACCTTGGCCAAGCGCTCGCGCATCTCGCCCGAAAGCTCAGCGACGGTCGGCAGGGTATTGTGGGACATGGTTACTCCGTTTACGTAGAAGGGTTTGGACTTGGACGGCATGTTTTGATTGAGGGAACACGCTTATGGCGACAGCGCACTCAGGGCGCCGCCGCCATCATGGTTCATTAGTCAAACTGGGTAACATCGATCAGGCGATTGGCCAGCGAAAGGTCGCTCTCGATGGGCACGAACTCGTCGCCCACGTGCATGAGCTCCTCGTCACCCTTTGCCAGCAGCAAGACAATGGTGGGAGCATCGGGGTTGACGTACTCCTCGCGCGCCGCCTTGAACGCCGCATGCACAGCGGCTTCGCGGTCGAGGATGATCTTGTTCGGCGTATCGTCGGGAACATGTTCGGCAAGCTCGCGACAGACCTTCATCGGGTCCTCGTGAGCCGGGTCCTCATTGGCAAAGATCATCAGGTCGGAATACGGTGCGGCCTCGCGCGGAAGCTGCTCGCGGCGCTCCTGCGCCTTGCCGCCGGCAGCGCCAAACACTGCGATGACCGGGCTGGCGGGAAACGCGCGCTTGACCGACGAGAAAAGCGAGCGGAACGAAAGCTGGTTGTGCGCGTAGTCGACGACACAAATCACGCGGCCGTCCTTCGACTCCACGACCTCCATACGGCCCGGCACACGCAGTTTGGAGAGGCCCTTCTTGATAGCCTCGATACCGATGCCGATCTCGCGCGCAGCGGCGATAGCGACCAGCGCGTTCTCCACGTTAAAGTCTCCCGCGATACCCAGCAGGATCTTCTCCCCCGCCTCGGACTCGTCGGCACACAGGCCATGCAAGTTGAACTCGATGCTAAAGCCGACCATGCGTACGTCGCTCGCCCACAGGCTTGCCTCGGGATGCTCGACGCCAACGGTCACCAAGCGCTCGGCCGTCGACGCTGCCTCCAGCACACGGTCGACCTCTTCGGTGCCCAGATTCACCACGGCGGTCTTTGCCTGGTCAAAAATCCTGAGCTTGCTCTCAAAATAATCCTCAAACGTGGGGTGTTCGATCGGCGAGATGTGGTCGCGGCCGATGTTGAGGAAGCACGCCACGTCAAACGGCAGATTCTCGACGCGTTGGTACTTGAGCGCCTGGCTCGAGACCTCCATGACCATGGACTGGCGACCGGACGTGCGGCAGTTGGCGATATGGCGCCAAACCTCGGGGGCCTCGGGCGTGGTGTTGGTGCTCTCGTAGCACTCGATACCATCGTCGGTACTCACCGAGCCGATCATGCCGCAGGACTCGCCCGCCGCCTTGATGATGGACTGGAGCATAAAAGCGGCCGTAGTCTTTCCCTTGGTGCCGGTGATGCCCACGATCTTGACGTCGTGGTCAGGACGGTCGTAGACCTCCGGCGGCAACAGGGCCATGGCCGTGCGAACACTATCAACAACCAGCATCGCAGCACCGCTCTCCTGCGCCAGCGGCTCCAGAGACTCGACCAGCGACTCCTCGCACACAAATGCGACGGCGCCCGCATCGAGCGCCATGCTCAAAAACGCGGGCTTAAAGGCAGCACCTTTGCAGAAGAACACGTCACCTGCCGAGACCGCGCGCGAATCAAACGAGCAGCCGGTCACGGCACGCTCGTCAACCTGCTCTGATGCGCGCAGCTCGCCGCACACATCGAGAAGCTTGGCAAGCGTATCGACCGTGGTCACGGTCGCGGAATCCGAATGGTGCATCTTTCACCTTTCTCAGCCATTTGGCAGGGACGGTTTTTATAGTAACTGAAACGCACCCACGCAAAAACGGCTCCCGGAGGAGCCGTTACGCGCAGGCATTCGTAAGCCGAGACTAGGCAGCCTGAACAGAAGGCTGGCCCTCGTCGATAAAGAAGCGCTTGTACCACACTAGGAACACGAGCGGCGTATAGATCTTGCGCTGGAAATCGCCCTTGCCCGCAAAGTGCAAATCGAGCAGGTGCATGAGCTCGTCGGTATTGAAGAACTCGCTTGCCCACGGCGCGGTGAAGTACTCCTTGACATAGTCGTACCACTTTTGCTCGCGCAGCCAGTAGACAATCGGCACCGGGAAGCCCACCTTGGGACGGGTGGCCCACTCATCGGGCAGCGACTTGTTGGCAGCGTGGCGGAGTACCTGTTTGTTGCCGTTCTCGTTGATGCGGTAGCGATCGGGAATGTGCTCGGCGAACTCCATAACTTTGCGGTCCAGGAAGGGCACGCGCAGCTCCAGCGAGTGCGCCATGCACATCTTGTCGGCCTTGAGCAGAATGTCGCCCGGGAGCCACATGTTCATGTCCAGGTACTGCTTCTTGACCAGCTCGGGCTGACCCTTCACGCGCGCATAGATGGGAGCGGCAAGCTCGAAGGCGCCATCGCCGGTGTTGTACTCGGGCTTGAGCACGCCGTCGACCTCGCGCTCCGGCCATACCAGAGCCTGTCCCAGGAACGACTTCTCGGGGATCTCGGCACCCTTGACCAGGAAGTTATGTCCCTTGAAGTACGGTATATGCAGCGCCAGGTTACCGAGCGCGCGACGGATGGACAGCGGCACCATCTTTTTGTACTTGCGCACCGGGACCGTGTCCTCGTAGTAGGCGTAGCCGCCAAAGAGCTCGTCGGCGCCTTCGCCCGAAAGCACGACGGTGACGTCCTTGCGGGCCATCTCGGCCAAGAACCACAGCGGCACGGAAGACAGGTTGGACTGCGGCTCGTCCATGTGATACTGGATGTCCTCGAGCGCACCGAAGAACTCGTCGGCAGTAATCATCTTGCGAACGTTCTCGACGCCGAGCTTATCGGAAAGCTCCTTGGCGTAGTTGGTCTCGTTAAAGTTCTTGTAGTCAAAGCCCACCGAGAAGGTCTTGTCGGGCATGAGGCAAGCGGCGATGTAGCTGGAGTCGACGCCACCGGAGAGGAACGACGCGACCTTGACGTCGGCGATACGATGGGCCTCGACACTCTCGTGCACGACCTCGTCCAGCTCATCGACATACTCTTCGAACGGCTTCTCGACGGCAGAGTAATCGCAATCCCAGTAGCGCTCGATGTTCATCTTGCCGGTCGGGATATCGACAGTAAAGTAGTGCGCCGGCGGCAGCTTGTAGACACCCTCGAAGAAAGTCTCCTCAGTCGCCGAATACTGCAGCGTCATGTACGGACGCAGAGCCTTTTTGTTGACCGCCTTGTGGAAGTGCGGGTAGTCCAGGAAGCTCTTGATCTCGGAACCAAAGAGCACGCCCGGAGCGCCGTCGCCCGCATCGGCCATGGGATAGTAATAGAGCGGCTTGATGCCAAAGATGTCGCGGGCGCCAAAAAGCTTATTCTTCTTTTTGTCCCAGATGACGAAGGCGTACATACCGCGCAAACGATCGAGTACGGCCTCGCCCCACTCCTCATAGCCGTGCAGGAGGCTCTCGGTGTCGGCGCCGCAGTGGAACTTGTAGCCCTTGGCCTCGAGCTCGGAACGGAGTTCTTGGAAGTTGTAGATCTCGCCGTTAAAGACAATGACGACGCTACCGTCCTCGTTGGCCATGGGTTGGGCGCCAGCCTCGGTCAGGTCGAGGATCGACAGGCGGCGGAAGCCCAGGGCAACGCGGCCGTCGATAAACTGACCGCCCATGTCGGGACCGCGATGGACGATGCGGTCCATCATCTTGGTGAGCACCTCGGATTGGTTATCCGTCCCACCGACAAAACCGACAAAACCGCACATATACTATCCCCTCTGCTGTTGCTGGGCATCAAATCGAATCAGTAGCTTTTGAGTATACCCGAGGGCGTAAAGAGGGGCGGAATGTTCAGGCAATCTCAACTGAATCAGCTCCGCTGTGACACGCGCGAGTTACCTTTAATGGATATGAGGTGAATGAGGCGATTGTTTTGCTATACTCTCTCCGCACGGGCGATTGGCGCAACGGTTAGCGCAGGTGCTTTACACGCACAAGGCTGGGGGTTCGAATCCCTCATCGCCCACCACTGATTTGATAGGCTCCCAGCAATGGGAGCCTTTCTTTTTTTGGGCCCATCGCAGAGGGATTCGAACCCGACAGGGTGCGGAGCTGAGGAAACGCGAAGCGTTTTCCAGCGCAGCACGCGAGGAGCGAAGCGACGAAGCGGATGCGGGCGGCGGAGCCGCACGCGGACATCCCTCATCGCCCACCACTGATTTGATAGGCCTCCAGCGATGGAGGCCTTTCCTTTTTCATGCCCAGCGCATGGGATTCGAACCCGCCAGCACGTCTGTCACAAAGGCCGTGGTCAAAAAATGGCAAAAATGAGTACTGCTACTTTGTTTGCAACATATAAAAAGACAGTATTTGCTTAAGTTACGCAACATATGTCCATTATAAGGACTAACAGTTAGATCAAAATCGTGTATTCATTGCCATTTCGACTTGATATCTGGCCTTATTAGTCCAAAACTGCTGCTACCAAATCGGTAGCAGTACTCATATTTACTGTTTTTTGGTCAGCAGGTCCCCCTTGCCTTAGCAAATCTAAGGCAAAACGGGCTCCAGACCGCTGAATCATGCCGCATAGGGCACGTCAGCAGTCCGGAACCCGGTCCAAATTGAGTTATTGCACCGCGTTAGCCCAAGACACCCGACAGGATCTCAATCAGACTATCCACGTCGGCTTCCTCGCAGACGAGCGGCGGCAGGAAACGCGGCGTA
>CABSMZ010000062.1 GCA_902478875.1 uncultured Collinsella sp. | reverse complement strand
CGTGCACGGTCGTTGTGCCACGCAGCTCTATACGGGCCAGGCCGATTGGTCTGTCGTCGATGAAGTTGCCGACGCCGTCGAGATTCCCGTGATCGGTTCGGGCGACGTTTTCTCGGCCGAGGATGCGGCGGAGCGTCTGCAAAGCTCGGGTGCCAGCGCGGTGTTTATCGCGCGCGGCATCTACGGCAACCCCTGGGTGTTCGGCGATGCCCGCGCCCTTGCACTCGATGGCACGCCGGTGCCGGCGCGCAGCTCCGTCGAGCGCCTGGACGCCCTGCGTGAACACCTAACGCTGACGCATGAGCTCCTGCCGCTCATGTCGCGTGCCCGCACGTACGCAAGCTGGTACTTAAAAGGCATGCCCCATGCCGCCGCTTGGCGTGCCCATGTGGTGCGCTGCTCCACGTATGAGGAGTTCATGGCGCTGGTCGATGAGATCGAGCACGATGTGGTGGCCTGCGAGGCTGCCCTTGCCGCCGGTGAATCGGTGCCCCCTCATCCGCTGGAGGCTTAAGGGTGGCCGTTACCGCGCTGTACGTGCATGTGCCGTTTTGCGCCCTAAAGTGCCGGTACTGCGACTTTGACTCGCGCAGTTTTGCTCCGTACGACCTGACCGCTGCGCTCGATGCCTATTTTGAGCAGTTGTTCGCGCGCCTCGATGCTTTTGGCAAAGCTGGGGCCCTTGACCAGATCCGCACCGTCTATGTTGGCGGCGGTACGCCGTCGCTGGCGGGGGAGCGCTTGGTGGAGCTGGCGCGGCGTATTCGTGCGTCGTGCACCCCCGTTGAGTTTACCTGCGAGGCTAATCCTGAGTCGCTGACCGCCGAGCTTGCCGCTGCGCTTGCCAAGGTTGGTGTCACACGCGTCTCTCTGGGCGTCCAAACGCTCGATAACACCGAACTTGCGGCCATCGGCCGTATTCACGATGCCGATCGGGCGCTCGCCGCTATCGCGATGGTCAAGAACGCTGGGCTTGACGTGTCGTGCGACCTTATGTGTGGACTTCCCGGGCAGACCGCAGTGAGTTGGAAGCGCACGCTCGATGGCGTGCTGGCGGCGGCTCCGCATCATGTGTCGGTTTACCCGCTCACGCTCGAGGAGGGGACGCCCCTCTATCGCATGGCGTGCCGCGACGAGTCGCTCGAGCCTGATGAGGATTTTCAAGCTTCGTGCATGGACGTGGCACGCGAGCTCCTGGGTGCCGCTGGCTATCACCCGTATGAGGTGGCGAGCTACGCGCTCGACGGCCATGAGTGCGCCCATAACATTGCCTACTGGACCGGCCAGGGCTATTTGGGCCTGGGTCGCTCTGCCGCCGGTATGCTCGACGCCGAGGATTTTGATCGCTTGGCCGGGCTGTTTCCCGGCGTGTCTGCTCGCGGCGATGCGTACCGCGTGCGACTGGTGCAACGTGACGATGCCGCGACGGCGTTCGAGGCCGAATATCTGTCGCAGCGTGAGGCTGCGGCTGAAGACCTGATGCTCGCTTGTCGCATGACGCGCGGTATTGTGTCCGACCTGTTGGTTCGTGCGGGTTGCGTCATCCCAACGGGCGAGCTGGCAGCTGCCTGCGATCGCGCGCTCGAATTGGGTCTTGCCACTTGGGTTCCCGAGACGCTCGAGGTCCATGAGGGACCCTTCACTTCGGCAGACGTCCTCGCGGGCCATGTTCGAGCTCGTCTGGCGCCGACACACCTGGGCTGGCTCGATGGAAATGTTCTGTTCGAGCTGTTTTGGGATCTAGCCTAGGCCGCTCGGGTAGAATTACCGGAATATATACGCTGCTGTGAGCAGGAGGTTGCCGCGCATGGCGACGATGAACGAAAAAGATTACTACGAGATTCTGGGTGTTTCCAAGGACGCCACCTCGCGTGATATTCAAAAGGCCTTCCAGCAAAAGGCCCGCAAGCTCCATCCGGACGTCAACAAAGAGCCGGATGCCGAGGAAAAGTTTAAAGAGGTTTCCGAGGCCTACGCCGTGCTTTCGGATGAGCAAAAACGTGCGCGCTACGACGCCATGCGTTCCGGCAATCCCTTTGCCGGTGCTCCTACGGCTTCCCCCTATGGTGGCGGCTACGCCGGCAGCACGGGCTATGGCAATCCCTTTGAGGGCGGCTTTCCCTTTGGCGGCGCCTGGGGCCAGCAGCGTCGTGGGCAGGCTGCCTACAATCCCGAGAACGGCGCCAACGTGGTCGTCGATATTAAGCTCGACGCCAAGGAGGCCAAGGGCGGTGCCCGCAAGACCGTCCGCTACACGCGTTTCGATACCTGTACCAACTGCGGCGGTTCGGGCTCCGTTTCGTCTGAGCATGCCCATACCTGCCCGAGCTGTGGCGGCCGCGGTCACATCGACGTCGACCTGTCCTTCCTGTTTGGTGCAGGCACGTTCCAGTCGGTCTGCCCCGAGTGCGGCGGTTCCGGTAAGGTCGTGGCCGACCCCTGCCCCGATTGCGGAGGCAGCGGTCGTACTCGTGTAACCTCCGAGCAGACGATTGAGTTTCCTGCCGGCACGCACGATGGCGACGAGGTCCGCATTAGCGGCATGGGTCATGCTGGCACCAACGGTGCCGCGGGCGGCGACTTGGTCGGCCGCGCCCATGTTGAGGCCGAGCGCTTGGAAGGCAAAGCTCGTACCGGTTTTTACCTGATGGGCATCGTGGCGCCGTTTTTGGTACTCTCGGCCATCTCGGGCGTGTTCTCGGCCTTTGCCGTGATGTGCTTTATTCCGTTTGCCATGGGCCTGTTCATGGTGCTTTCGGACGGTGTGCTTCATCGCAGTCTGTTGTGGTGGAAGCGCGGTGCGATTCAGTTTGCCAACGGTTTTGCCAACGGCTTCATGTTCGCGCTCGTGTCGGTTTGGTTCGCGAGCTGTTCGCAGCGCGCGATGCTTTCGCCCTACGGGATGCAATAACATCAAACCCTCTGTTTGCGGCCGCCCCAGCTTGGGTATAGGACGCACTGTGACAATAATGAAAGTCGGAAGGATTCGGTCGTGTCGGAAAATAGGGATTACTACGAGGTGCTTGGCGTCGACAGGGATGCCGACGCGCGGACGATTAAGCGTGCGTTTCTAAAGAAGGCCCGTACCGTACATCCGGATGTTTCGGACGACCCCGAGGCCGAGGCCAAGTTCAAGGAGCTCAACGAGGCCTATTCCGTTCTTTCCGATGAGCAGAAGCGTGCTAACTACGACCGTTACGGCACTGCCGACGGCCCTGGTGGTTCGGGCTACGTCGATATCAACGATATCTTTGGTGGCATGGGCATGGACGACTTGTTCTCGTCGTTCTTTGGCGGCGGTGCCGGCGGTGGCGCCCGCAGCCGTCGTGAGCGTCGTCGCGGACGTGACATGGCCATCTCGCTTTCGGTGACGCTCGAGGAGGCGGCGCTCGGCTGCAAAAAGACGATCAGCTATGACCGCCTTGCTCCCTGCGAGGATTGCAACGGTACGGGCAAGGCTGACGGTGCGACCGAAAAACAGTGCAGCCGCTGCCACGGCACGGGCTATGTCACCACGGTCCAGCGCTCTTTTTTGGGCCAGGTCCAGTCCTCTTCGCCTTGCCCCGACTGCCACGGCGAGGGCACGGTCATCGATCATCCCTGCGAGACCTGTGACGGCCAGGGCCGCACGCCTTCGCACGAAAAGATCGACATCGATATTTCCGCCGGCGTTTCGACCGGTCGCCAGCTGCGCGTGAGCGGCTTTGGCGAGGCCGGCCTTCGCGGCGAGCCTTCGGGCGACCTGATTGTCAACGTGCGCGTTGCCGACCATGAGCGCTTTAAGCGCAACGGTGACGACCTATACCTGGTGAGCGATATCTCGATTGCGCAGGCTGCGCTCGGCTGCGAGATCGAGGTCGAGGGCATTATGCCCGACGAGGTCGTTAAGGTGACGGTTCCCGCCGGCGCCCAGTACGGCGACACCGTGAGCGTCAATAATTACGGCATGCCGCGCATTGGCGGTGGCGGTTCGCGTGGCCGCCTGATCGTGCAACTGCGCGTGGTCGTTCCCACCAATCTTTCCAATAAGCAACGCGAACTGCTCCGTGCTTTTGCCGATGAGATGGGCGATGACGTCGCTTCTGGTAAGAAGTCGGTGACCGACCGTATCAAGAGTGCCCTCGACGATATCCTCGATTAAGGAGCCCGCGTGCTCGCACCCCATATTTCCGTCGTCAACCTCGGCTGCCGCGTCAACCGGGTTGAGTCTGACCGTATCACTGCCGATCTTATGCGTCTGGGCTTTGCTATTGTGGATCCCCAGGATGCCGATCTGATCGTCATTAACACCTGTGCCGTTACGGGCGAGGCCGAGGCCAAGACCCGTAAGGCCGTCCGTCATGCGCTGGCCTATCCGGGCGAGCCTTACGTGGTCGTAACCGGCTGCGTCGTCAACCTGCATCCCGAGGAGTTGCTGGAGCTCTCCGATCGCGTGATCGCCGAGCCGTCCAAGATCGATGTCGCCGAGCGCGTCTGCGAGGTGCTGGGTGTCGAATCCGATAGCGTTCCCGCCTGCAGCGATGGCGAGGTGGTCGATGCGCTCGGTCGCTCTCGCCTGGGCGTGAAGATTCAGGACGGCTGCAACCATCGCTGCACCTATTGCATTGTGTGGAAGGCACGCGGCCCCGAGCGCTCCGTGCCCGTCGAGTCCGTGCTCGAGCAAGTTCGCGAGGCCCAGGAGGCCGGCGTGCCCGAGGTGGTGCTGACCGGTGTGAACCTGGGTGCCTACGATGGCAAGAGCGCGACCGACGAGCACGTCGAAATCGATGAGCTGCTCGAGGCCATCATGGAGCGCACGTCTATTCCGCATGTGCGCATTTCCTCGGTCGAGCCCATGGATATCTCCGAGCGCCTGCTTAAGGTTATGGCGCGCTACCCGCAGCGTATCGCCCCGTTTTTGCACCTGCCCGTGCAGTCCGGCTGCACGGCGACCCTGCATCGCATGGGCCGTCCCTATAGCGCCGAGGCCTTTGAGGACACGGTGCGTATGATTCGCGCCAACTTGCCCCAGGCGTCCCTTTCGTGCGATGTCATCGTCGGTTTTCCCGGTGAGACGGACGAGGAGTTCGAGGAATCGCTGGCGCTGTGCCGCCGTGTGGGTTTCGCGCGTATGCACGTGTTCCGCTACAGCAAGCGTCCCGGTACCCTTGCTGCCGACATGCCCGACCAGGTGCCACCCGAGGTTATGGCCGAGCGCAGCCGCCGTATGCGGGCCGCCGCACAGGAGCTCGCTATTGCCG
The DNA here is from genome assembly GCA_902478875.1 of uncultured Collinsella sp. Lineage (GTDB taxonomy): Bacteria > Actinomycetota > Coriobacteriia > Coriobacteriales > Coriobacteriaceae > Collinsella. Next base: position 4,390 of record CABSMZ010000062.1, on the reverse strand, counting down.
ACGCTCGTCGTCGCGTGGGCACGGTCGAGCGTGCCGTGCTCGAGTATGGTGACAACCTGACGCTCGGCTCGTTCCATCATGCCCGTCTTGACGATACCTGTGGACTTACAGCCCCGTGCCTGCTCGATGTTGCTATCATCGGAGTCGATGATTCCGGCTTGGTCCATGCACGCAGGGAGGTTCATGGAAGCCTCGAAGATTAGACTTACCGTTCCCGAGGGAATTGATCCCTCGCGCGTTTTGGGCGCCGGCGACGGCGTCCTTCGTGCGCTTGAGAGCTTGGTTCGCGCCCATGTGGTCGCCCGTGGCGATAGCATCTCCGTGAGCGGCGACCCGGACGAGGTCGAACTCGTGGCGCGCTTTTTCGAGCACGCTTTTCGCGAGGCGGCCGCCGGGCGCACGCTGTCTGCCGACGATGTCTCTCGCTGCCTGGCCGTCTTGCGCGACGGTGAGCACGAGGCTACGTCGCTTCGCGATGACGTGCTGCTTTCGTATCGCGGCCGCGTCATTCGCCCCAAGACGCTCGGGCAAAAGCGCTATGTGGATGCCATCCGCTCGCATGCCATCACGTTTGGCTTGGGTCCTGCCGGTACCGGTAAGACCTATCTGGCTATGGCGCTCGCCGTTGCCGCGCTCAAGCGTCACGAGGTGGGCCGTCTGATCTTGACGCGTCCGGTTGTCGAGGCGGGGGAGAATCTGGGGTTTTTGCCCGGCACCCTCGAGGAAAAGATCGATCCCTACATGCGTCCGCTTTACGACGCCCTTTTTGACATGATGGATCGCGAGCGCACCGATGACCTTATGGAGCGCGGCGTGATCGAGATCGCCCCGCTTGCCTACATGCGCGGCCGCACGCTGAGTGATGCCTTCGTGGTGCTCGACGAGGCGCAAAATACCACGCCCGAGCAGATGAAGATGTTCCTGACGCGCCTGGGATTCAACTCCAAGTTCGTGATTACCGGCGACCTGAGCCAGCGTGACCTGGTGGGTCGTCGTGGTGGTTTGGCGGATGTCGAGAAGATTTTGGGCCGTGTCGATGATGTCGCATTTTCGCACCTCGAGCGTGCCGACGTGGTGCGCCATGCCCTGGTGGGTCGTATCGTCGAGGCATACGATACTTATGATGATGTGCGCGAGAAACGCGTACGTGACCGAAAGGAGTCCCGTTGAGTGTATTGATCAGCAACGATGCCGAGCTCGATACGCTGCTCGACGCGCAGGAGGTGGAGCACATCTGCGAGGTTGTGCTTGCCGCCGAGGGCGTTGAGCGTGAAGTCGAGATTTCCCTTTCGTATGTCGACGAGGACGAGATGCATGAGCTCAACCACGAGTGGCGCGGTATCGACCGCACCACCGATGTGCTCTCGTTTGAATGCGACTCGGCCTTTGATGAGGATATTCCCGCCGACGAGACGCTCGAGCTCGGCGATATCATCTTGGCCCCGCAGGTTATTGCCCGTCAGGCCCCCGGTTTTGGCAATAGCCCCGCTGACGAGTGTCGTCTGATGCTCGTACACGGCATGCTGCACCTGCTGGGCTATGACCATATCGAGGACGACGAGGCCGAGGTCATGGAGGCCCGCGAGGACGCCATCCTGCGCGATCTGGCGCTCGAGCGCGGCGAGGACCCCAAGCTAGTCCACGTCGGCCCCATCACCAACCACGCCCACGACTAGGAGCCGTCTATGATTCCCGGATCGAACAAGGACCATCCGTCCTTCTTAAAGTCGTTTTCCTACGCCATGGAGGGCTTCGTCACCGCCGTCAAGACCGAGCGCAACATTAAGGTCATGCTCGTGGCGGGCGTGTGCACCGTCATTGCCGGCTGTATCGTGGGCCTCGACATTGCCGAGTGGGCCACGATTATCATCTGTTGTGGCCTGGTGATTCACGGGGAGCTGTGCAACACCGCTATGGAGTCTATCGTCGACCTGGCGACCCAGGAGCTCCATCCGCTGGCCAAGCGTGCGAAGGACATCGCCGCCGCCTCTGTATACATTCTTTCCATCACCGCCGCGATTGTGGGCGTGCTGGTATTTGCCCACGCGCTCGGCTTTATTTAGAAAGGGATTCCCATGTCCGACAATATGCTGCCTACCGATGAGATCCTGGACGACGAGACTTTGGACGCGGTGGATACCGAGGGGCTCGAGGATGTCGAGGAGTTCGACCCGTTTGAGGGCATGAGCGATGAGGAGCTCGACGCCCTGTGCGACGAGGACGACGGTCCTATGGGCTTTGGCGACGTTGAGCCTGGTTTCCGCAGCGGCTTCGTGGCCCTGGTCGGACGCCCCAACGCAGGCAAATCCACATTGCTTAATGCCTGCTATGGCAAAAAGGTCGCCATCACCTCGCCGGTGGCTCAGACGACCCGTCGCCGCATGCGCGCCGTCGTCAACCGTCCCGGCTACCAGCTAGTCTTTGTCGATACCCCGGGTATTCATAAGCCCAAGGACGGTCTGGGATCCGAGCTCAACAAGAGCGCGTTGTTCGAGCTGAACGATGTCGATGTCGTCGCGTTTTTGATTGATGCCACCAAGCCGATCGGCAGGGGAGACGCTTGGGTTGCCGAGCGCGTCAGATGCGCCCGTTGCAAGAAGGTCCTGGTGCTCACCAAGGCCGATGAGGCCGATCCCGCCCAGGTTATGGAACAGCTCAAGGCCGCCCACGAGCTCATGGAGTATGACGACGAGATCGTGACGTCGTCGGTCAAGAACTTCAACGTTGATGCCTTTATCGAGACCGTTGCGCACTTTTTGCCCGAGGGTCCGCGTTGGTTCCCCGAGGACATGGGTACCGACGCTTCCGATGAGACGCTCGTTGCCGAGTTTGTGCGCGAGAAGGTCTTGCGCCGCACCCGTGATGAGATCCCGCACTCCGTGGGCGTGATCTGCGATGCGCTCGAGCAGACCAAGAAGGTGCTGCGCGTGCACGCCACCATTTACGTCGAGCGTGAGGGCCAAAAGGGCATCATCATTGGAAAGGGCGGCGAGATGATCAAACATATCGGCATCGACGCCCGTCGCGACCTTGAACGCATCTTTGGTACGCAGGTCTTTTTGGAGCTGGACGTGAAGGTCAAGGCCGGCTGGCGTGACGACGAGGCCCAGATTCGCCGCTTTGGCTATAACGCCGAGGACTAAGGGCGCGCGGCGCGCATGGCAGGCTCCCGGACATATCGTACGAAGGTGCTCGTCCTCGATAAGACGAAGCTCAAAGAGACGGACCTGATCCTGACGATGCTTGACGAGCGGGGTCGGCAGGTTCGTGCCGTGGCAAAGGGCGCCCGCAAACCCGGTGGACGCCTGGCTGCGCGCTGCGAGCTGTTCTGTACCGTCGATATGCTGCTCGCGCATGGACGGTCACTCGACGTGGTTTCCCAGGCCGAGCTTATGGAGGCTCCGCTCGGCGCTGCGCCCGATTACGAGACGACCTGCGCTGCAAGCGCGATCGCCGAGGTCGCGCGCGTATGCTCATTCGAGGACGCCGAGGACCCGTTTACCTTTGCCATCACGCAGCGGGCGCTCACGCTTGTCGGCAGCGGGCTCGACTCGGCACATATGGACCTGCTCGTGGCGGCCTTTGTCTTTAAACTGCTGTCGCACGTTGGCTACCGACCCGATTTTTCGGCATGCGTGCTGTGCGGAGACCCCATGCTGTCGTATTTTTCACCACGGGCCGGCGGGCTCATGTGCGGCTCGTGCGCGTCGAGCGTTCCGGGTGCCGAGCTGGTGTCGACCGGTGAGGTCGCGTGGCTACGCGCCCTCATGTCTATGACGTTCGATGCTCTCATGGTCGAGCGAATCGACCCGCATACGGCGGCGTTCTTGCTCGGGCTTTCGCATGTGTGGGCTGCGACGCACACCGATCAGCGCCTCCGTGCGATGGAATTCATGTTGGGTCGGTGATGATGCGCAGGCGCGGGCTGCTTGTGGTAACATACCGACCTGTTGGTACCTCGACCTTGGTTGCTCGCTCCACCGGCGGCTTCCCAGTCCGAGGCGAATCGAGTCGCCCGTGGGCGACGTAAAACGAAAGGTGAAACAATGACTGTTTCCAAAGAGCGCAAGGCGGAGCTGACTGCCCAGTTCGGTAACACCCCGGTCGACACCGGCAACCCCAAGGTTCAGGTCGCCATCCTGACCGAGCGCATCAAGGAGCTGACCGAGCACATGAAGTCCCACCAGAAGGACTTCCACACCCGTCGTGGCCTGCTCATGCTCGTCGGTCGTCGTCGTCGTCTTCTCTCCTACATCAAGAAGAGCGACATCGTCGAGTACCGTGAGCTCATCAAGGCTCTGGGCATCCGCGACAACATCCAGTAAGGATTTGTACATGCTAAGAGCGTCCTGCGCAGCGGGGCGCTCTTTTTGTGTAAGGGCGTGAACAA
>CABSMZ010000061.1 GCA_902478875.1 uncultured Collinsella sp. | reverse complement strand
AACAAAAAGAGGGCCCCGTAGGACCCTCTCTCTTGGTAGCGTCATGTATGGTTGCCTTTGGCGGGCTTTTCCGCTCTGAGGTCTGGCGCCGTTCTGCCTAGATTTCGCGCACGCTCTGGCGCTCGACAAAATAGGTCGACACGGCTGTCTTGCAGGTGTAGCTCTTGGGATTGCGGATGTTGCCCACCAGGCGGCGCACCGCGATCTCGCCCACCTCGTGCTTGGGAACATGCACCGTGGTGAGCGGCGGGTTGGAAAAAGCGCCCAGCGATAGGTCGTCAAAGCCGATGATCGAGACATCGTCGGGCACACGTATGCCGTGCTCGTTGAGCGCGCGCATGGCACCTACGGCGAGCACGTCGTTCTCGGCAAAGAAAGCCGTCGGCAGGTCGTCGCGCGAGACGCCGTCGAGCCACACGCCCATGTCGCGATAGGCACCCTCGAGCGTGGTGCCCAGCGTGACACGCCATGCCGGATTGGCCTCGAGGTCCGCGTCCTCAAGCGCTTGCCGATAGCCGCGCTCGCGGTCCTTAAAGTTGCGAATGCGAAGGTCGCCTGCCAGATAGCCGATCTGCTTGTGGCCTTTCTCGATAAGGTAATCCACGGCACGCAGCACCGAGTCGGTATTGGCAATGACCACGGCGTCGAAATACTGACGATCGCTCCAGCCATCGAGCACAATCAGGTGGGCGGCGGCGTTAGCGAACAGGGCGTAGTCCTCCTCGCCCAACTCCGTACCCATTAGCACAATGGCGGCGGACGGATCGGCGATCAGGCCCTCGACCTGCGGGCAAACGGCGTCCAGGTCGCTAAAGTCGAGCGAGACAAAGCTCGTGCTCATGCCGTGGCGACGCGCCTGACGCTCCACGCCCTCAATAACCGCGGGATGGAAGGTGCTCTCGTCCAGGATGGCACCCGTCTTGCGCGCAAGCACGAACTGGATGCTCTCGAGCTGCGTCGACTGCTGGTAGCCGAGCGATTGTGCGCACTCCAGGATGACCTTGGCGGTCTCCTCGCTCACGCTGCGCTTGCGGTTGAGCGCGTTGGACACGGTCGCAGGCGAAAAACCGGTGATGCGGCTGATCTCGCGAACACTTGCTTTAGCCATTGTTCCCCCTAGTAACGGTCGCGGTCGAGCATCGTGGCCTGACCGCCCCGTGACTCGACAACTAAACGACCGCAAATTCAATCTAAACAGAATAGTAAATGTTTAATAGCTAGTTTAGCCTGTTGTCAAGTAAAGTGGTGCGACTATTCCCCCAACGGGCACATTTAGTCGGTAGCTAAAAAAGCCCCGTCCCAAATTGACTACATGGGGCGGAGCGTGAAAAACAATTAGCCCAGGACACGGGCCATGCGCGTCTTGAACTCGGACAAGAAGCGCGGGGCGTCGATGGTCAGCGCCACGAGTGCGCTCTTGTCGGGATCGGCCACACGGCGCTCATCGCAAATGGTGCGGCCGCGATACTCGCCCAGCAGGTCGACGCGCAGGTTACAGCCGAGCGCGCCCACGAGCGTGGGGTCAATCGCCACGGCGACGGCAAGCGGATCGTGCAGCGCGCAGCCACCCAGGTAGGAGGCGTTCATCTCGTACGAGCCAATGTAGTGCTCCACCATGCTCGCAAATGCGCAGCCCGCCATGGTGCCCGAGCCCGTCCAGCCGGCAATGTCGCGGCGCGTAAGCACCACGCGATGCGTCACATCCAGCCCCACCATAGTGAGCTTGCGGCCCGAACGCAGCACGGCATCGGCCGCCTCGGGATCACTTGCCATGTTGGCCTCGGCGCCCGCGCTCACGTTTCCGGGCACGGTAAGCGCGCCGCCCATCACGACCACGCGGCCGATAGACATCATCGCCGCCGCATCGCGCTCCAAGGCAAGTGCCAGGTTGGAGAGCGGACCGGTCGCCACGTAGATCAGATCGGGACCATAGGTGCGCGCGGCATCAATCAGGTAATCGACCGCCGCGTTACCGTCGGCCGACGTCGCCCCCACCGGCTCGTACGGCGACGCGGGCACGCTCGCCCCGCCAATGCCGTTCTTGCCGTGGATGAGTGTGGTGGACGCCGGCGGCGTGTAGGGTTCGGTCGCCTTAATGGGACGATCGGCGCCCAGGTACACCGGAACCTCGGGGCGACCCAGCAGATCGAGCACCGCCAGACAGTTGTGCGCCGATTGCTCGACGCGCACGTTGCCAAAGCACGTGGTGATGCCCACGAGCTCCACCTCGGGGCTCGCGATGGCATAGGCCAGCGCCATCGCATCGTCCACACCCATATCCAGATCAAGGATCAGCTTCTTGGTTGCCATTGTTCTACTCCGCTTCTCCGTCTTGTACTAAATCGTCTAAATCAAACACGCGCTCAACTTCGGCACGCGTGGGAATCGACTGCTGAGCACCCAGGCGTGACACCGTCACTGCCGAGGCGCGAGCACCCGCGGCCATGCACTCAAAGAGCGGCAAGCCCTCTAGGCGAGCCGCCGCCAACGCGCCGATAAACGTATCGCCGGCGGCCGTGGTATCGACTACCGTGCTCGAAAGCGCCGGCATGCGCAGCAGCTCACCGCCATCGCCGATCGTAACCGAGCCGGCGCCGCCCAGCGTGATGACCGCAGCTCCGGCACCCTTGGCGAGCAGGGCATTGAGCGCCGCGACGCAGCTCGCATCATCCGCGGGCAAGATGCCCGTCAGCACCTGGCATTCGGTCTCGTTGGGGCAGACCAGGTCGACCGCAGGCCACGCTCCTGCCGGCAGGTCGCAGGCGGGCGCCGGGTTAAAGATCGTATAGAACCCCAGCTCGTGAGCACAAGCAAGCGCCTCGGCCGTCGCCGCAAGGTCACATTCGCCCTGGGCAATAAAGACGCTTCCGACAGCCGGGGCAATCTCGCTGGCATCGCCGTCGAGCTCGTCGGCCACCAAGCGCCTCAGTGCGCGGGCAACGTCCTCGCCCGCAAGCGCATGGTTGGCGCCCGGCGACAGCACGATGCGGTTGTCGCTCTCACAGCGAATGATAGTCGCGGTACCGGTCTCCACGTCATCGCGACGCGCCACAAACTCAACGCCCACGCCGGCATCCTGGAGCCCTGCCACAAGCGCATCGCCAAAGGTATCGCGCCCAACAGCGCCGATCATGCACGTGCGCGCACCCATGCGCACAGCGGCAACGGCCTGATTGGCTCCCTTACCGCCAGCGTTGGTGATAAAACCGCTGCCACCGACTGTCTCGCCCGCGCGCGGCATGCGCTCGCACGCCACCGAAAGGTCCATGTTCATGCTGCCGAACACCGCAACGATGCTGTGATCCACCATGGAAACCTCCTCGTCTTCAGGCTTTGCGCCCACCGTCGACCAACGATTGTGCACTCTCGCACCCCCTATAACTTTAGTCCACTTTGATGTGGACGCGCGCTTGAGCTTGCGCCAGCAGCAAGCATTCACAGGGGCAGGCAGCTACAATGAATACGTGCTGATTATTCTCGTCATTGGATGATGTTTTATGGAACAATTCTCGCAATCGGGCTCGCGCGGTCGACGCCGCACGGGCAACGAGCCGGCGCCGCACGAACGCGTGAAGGGCGAGCGCCGTGCCAACGAGCCGCGACGCACCGCGAGCCCCCATCGCGCTTCTGCCAACAACGCGGGCCGCGCCAACACTCCCGCCGCGGAGCAGACGCCTGCTCGCCCCAAGTCCCGCTACATCCCTGCCCTCGACGGCCTGCGCACGCTTGCCGTCGTCGCGGTGGTGCTCTATCACCTCAACCTCACGTGGGCTCAGGGCGGCCTGCTTGGCGTCACGATCTTCTTTGTGCTTTCGGGCTATCTGATCACGCGCTTGCTGCTCAACGAAGTCGCTAAGACCGGCCGCATCGACCTTAAGAGCTTCTGGATTCGCCGCATCCGTCGCCTGGTCCCCGCCGTGGTGACCGTTGTGGTTGTAACCTGTGCGCTGTGCACCGTCTTCAACCACGTGATGCTCACCAAGATGCGTCCCGACATTCTGCCGTCGCTGCTGTTCTTTAACAACTGGTGGCAGATTATGCAGGACGTCTCGTACTTCAACGCCCTGGGCGACCCCTCGCCGCTTACGCACTTTTGGTCGCTCGCCATCGAGGAACAATTCTACCTGGTTTGGCCACCGCTGCTGTTTGCCATGGTGTCCATGCATGTGAGCAAACCCAACACGCGCCGTGTGGTCCTGGGACTCGCAACGGTATCCGCCCTTGCCATGATGGTGCTCTACAACCCTGCCGCCGACCCCAGCCGCGTGTACTACGGCACCGACACCCGCGTCTTCTCGCTGCTGCTGGGCGCCTGGATGGCCTTTATCCCCGATCGCGACCTGGCGCCGGTGCGTCTCGCTCATCGTTTGGGGCTCAATCGCCTGGCTGGCGCCGCCAAGCACGGCAAGAACGCCGAGGGCGAGCCTGGCGAGAAGGCCGACAACGCAGCCGAGACCGTCCCGGCACAGCCGAGCGCCCTCGTGCGCTTTTGGTCCTCGCCCGCATCCATCGATGTGCTGGGCGTCGTGGGTCTGGTTGGCCTTGCCGCCATGGTCGCGCTCACCAACGGCTACACCGCGTTCCAGTATCGCGGCGGCACGCTGTTATGCTCCATCCTCACGCTCATGGTCATCGCGGCCTGCGTGCAGCCCCAGGGAATGGTTGCCCGCGCACTGTCCGCCGAGCCGCTCGTGTGGGTTGGCAAGCGCTCGTACAGCATCTACCTGTGGCACTATCCGCTACTGTTGCTCATGAACCCGGTCGCCAACATCAACGATACGCCGTGGTGGCAGTACATTTTGCAGGTGTTGTTGGTGGTCGCCGTAGCCGAATGCTCATATCGCTTTATCGAGACGCCGTTTAGAAAGGGCGCCTTTGGGCGCACCGTATCCGAGTTCCGCAACGGCACCACCACGCCCACCAACTGGGCGCGCGCGCACGTCCCTGTCTGCGCAGCCTGCGCTGTCGTGTTGGTCGTTGCACTGGGCGGCCTGGTCTTTGTGCCCGAGACGTCTGCACTGAGCGGTGAGGGCGCCGAAGTCCTCAACAAGGAAGCCAAGAACACCGCGCCAACGGACCAACAGGCAGCCGACGACACCGACAAGGACAACGACGGCTTCCCCGATGGCTCCTACGACCTGCTGATGATCGGTGACTCCGTGTCGCTGCGCGCCGTCGATTCCTTTGACGGCGTGTTCCCCCACAGTCACATCGATGCCGAAAAGGGCCGCCAGTTTGATGCGGGCCGCGCGACATTTGAGGGCTATCTCCAACAGAACCTTGCCGGCAAGATCGTGGTCTTTGCGCTGGGAACCAATGGCTTGGTAACCGACGACCAGATCGACGCCATCATGGCCGATGCAGGAGATAAGCGTATTGTAGTGTTTGTGAACACGCGCAGCCCGCAGCCGTGGGTTGGCTCTACCAACCAGGCCATCGCCAACGCCGCCACGCGCTACAAGAACGTGCGCGTTATCGACTGGTACGGATACAGTGCCAATCGCAACGACCTGTTCGATGGCGATGGCACGCACCTGTCGACCACTGGCGTGACCGAGTACCTCAACTTGATCCACGATGCAGTCAAGAAGGACCTGCCCGTGCATCCCGAGGATCACGTCAACGATCCGCAGCCGGCGGCCGTCAAGTCTGCCACCGACGCGCTCGTCAATGCGCTCGCTCTCAAGCCGCACAAGCTGGGCACCGACAAGTAACCTGCAGCGCAAACTTCCCACATCCGGAGGGGGTGCCTGCCACGGCAGGCACCCCCTCCGGCAGTTAGGGACGTTCCTTATGTGCCGGCACCTAGGGACACTCCTGGCACAGCCGAGGAACGCCCTCCTTGCGACCGAATTCTGGGCGCCTCGCCACCCCGAGCGTTGTTTCCAAGCCCCACATCCGCAGCAAACAACCCAAAATCACTCTTTTCGAGCCGACTCCAAGAGGTCGTGGACAAAAAGTGGCAAATATGAGTACTGTTACCATTTTAGTAGCAGGCAAAACCACCCAAAATGGCGCCCCTGCGGTAGCGCGCGACCCTTCCAGTTGACCAGAATGGCCGGCTTAGGACTTGGAGACCCGCTTTTAATAAACAGATTCTTAACTATGTTCATTATTTTCTTGGTCGTAAATGCTATCGGCAAGGCAACAGTACTCATATTTGGCATTTTTTGTCCACTGCCATATAACTAACGCCCTATAGCGGGCAAAAAACAGGCCGCAGTCCATCGCTGCGGCCTGTTTGGAGTCCAAAAGAGGCGCTAAGCGCTGTAACCCATCGCCTGCAGAACAAACATGACGACCGTCAGCACCGTAATCACACCGATAGTCGCCCAAGTGAGCACATTCCACACGCGGCCGTTGCGGTTAGTGCCCATAATGTGACGGTCAGCGGCAATAACTACCTGGAACACCAGAACCACGGGCAGCAGCACGCCATTGATGACCTGCGAGGTCATCATAATCTGGAACAGATCGACGCCGGGCATAAGCACCAGCACGGCAGAGATACCGATGATGGCCGTAATGATGCCGCGATAGACCGGGGCCTCGTCCCAGCTGCGGTCGGCACCGCGCTCCCAGCCAAATGCCTCGCAGATAGCGCTCGACGTAACGCCCGGCAGCACGCAGGCGGCCAAGAAGCTCGCCGCGACCAAGCCCGAGGCAAACAGTACCGTGGACCACTGACCCGCAATAGGCTCCAGCGCGCGGGCAGCATCGGCGGCATCGCTAATCTGAATACCCGCCGGGAACAACACCGTACCGGTCGTGATGATAATAAAGCCGGCAATGACATCGGCAGCAAGCGAGCCGCTCACGGTATCAATACGCTGCAGCACGATGTCGTCCTCGCCCGCGTTCTTATCGACCACGTTGTTCTGCGCCAAAAAGATCATCCACGGTGCGATGGTGGTACCGATCGTTGCGACCACGAGCGACACGTAGCTGGGGTCGTTTTGGATATTGGGGACGACCAAGTCGACCGCGACCTCGCCCCAGTTGGGGCCGGCCATAAACGCGGCGACGATGTAGGTCACGAACACGCAGCTTACCAGCAGCAAAATCTTCTCGATGCGCTGGAAACTACCCGACATGGTAAGCATCCATACCAGCAGCGCCACCAACGGCACCGAGATGCTCGCCGGCACGCCAAAGAGAGCAAGACCGCTGGCGATGCCCGCAAACTCCGAAATGGTCACAGCCGTGTTGGCGATCAACAGCGCCGCCATAGCAAGTACACTCTTGCGCACGCCAAAGCGCTCGCGAATGAGCGATGCCAGGCCCTTGCCCGTCACGCAGCCGCAACGCGCCGCGGTCTCCTGCGTCACGATGAGCAGCACAGTCATGACGGGAAGCATCCAGAGCATCTTGTAGCCATAGCTGGCGCCCGCACTGGAATACGTTGCAATGCCGCCGGCGTCATTGCCCGAAAGCGCCGCCAGCAGACCGGGACCCATAGCGCCAAAGATGGCCGCGATGGTCAGCTTTTGCTTGGTGCCCGACTTTTGCTTGGTATTTTGCACGCGACCACCTAACCCATGACTGACATGGCGAGCAGCACCGCGGCGATGCAATACGCCACACACGAGATCATGACGGCAATGACGTTCATGGCGGTGCCCGACGTGTTGAGGTCATGCTCGTCACGCCAGAACAGCACCATCAGGTAAATCACGGCACTCATGTTGCCAACCAGGCAAATGATGGCAGCGATATTAAAGCACCCGGTAAAGAGTTGCTCCTCAAACATGGGCGCATCGGGGAACGCGGCGGTGCGCACCAGCTGGGCGCACAGGTAGGTCACGAGTGACAGAATCAGGCCCATGCCCGTGCTCTGGAAGAAGAATCCCAGATACGGCTTGGGCTCGTCGTCGTGACCGTCATACTCCAGGAAGTAGTTCTTGACGAACGACACCATGCGCGAGGCCGCCAGCAGCACGAGCGGCATGGCGCACATGGGGAACACCACCAGATGCGCGGAGCCGAGCGCCGTTCCCAGCACGGTCGCCATGATGCACGACGCGATGCCCCATACAACAACCCAGTACTGGCGATGCACGAACCAGCTGAGCACGTTCGTCGAGTCGTCGGACGCGCTGTCACCCGAGCCGACACCAGCGATCTGCAGGTCCTCCTGATGCTCCTCGGCGATAACGTCCATGGCGTCGTCGAAGGTTACGATACCCAGGATGTGGCGGTTCTCGTCGCAGACGGGGATAGCGACCAGGTCATACTTGGTCATCTCGTCCGTTACGTCTTCCTGGTCCTCGTCGGGCGACACGTAGACCAGGTCGCGATAGGCCAGCTGACCCAGCGTGGCGTCGCGATCGGCTACGATCAGCGTTCGCAGCGAAAGCACACCGGTCAGCATGCCGCTCGGATCCTCGGTATAGACGTAGTAGACGCTCTCGAAGTCCTCGTCGAGCTCGCGAATCGCCTCGATGGCGTCACCGACCGTTGCCGTGGCGGGCAGGGAGACAAACTCCGAGGTCATGATGCGGCCGGCGGTGTTGTCCTCATACCCCAGCAGGTTACGAATCGCCTTCTCCTCCTTGACGCCCATCAGGCGCAGGAGCTTCTCGGCCTTCTCGTAATCGAGCTCGTCGATCAGGTCGGCAGCGTCGTCCGGGTCCATCATGGCCAGCATCGACGATGCGTCGGTGTCGGACAGGCCCTCGAGCATCTCGGTCATAAGCTCGTCGTCATCGAACTCCGAGATGGCCTCGGCGGCCTGGGCGGTATCGAGCTGCGCAAACACCTGCGCACGCAAGCGCGGGTCGAGCTGCTCGATAATGTCGGCGATGTCGGCAGGGTGCAGCTCGCCGAGCGTCTTGTGCGACACCGAGAGTTGAATGTTCTTGGTCGAGCGGTCGAGCAGGTCCATGTAGGACCAGGCGATAATGTCCTCGCTGAGCGGCTTGCCCAGGTGCTTCATAAAGCCCTCGACGACGTGCTCGAGCGCGGGGCTGATTGCACGCAGCAGACCGCGGGCGCCGACCTCGGCACCCAACAGGCGCAGCTGGTTTTCGCCCGACATGGAAAACTTGATGTCGTTGACGCGCACGACCTTCATGCCCTGCGTGTCGACGATCTGCTTATTGAGCACGTCGCGCGCCAGCAGGAGCTCGGTCGGCTGCAGGTACGAGAAGCGAATATTGGTGGCAGACGTGTTGAGATACACGCCCGTCTCGTCGATACGGTCGACCCATTTGCGCCAGCTGATCATAAACGGCGTCTTGCCGGGGCCGCGGAACGCGAGCGACGTCACGTGCGGAAAAACTTCGCCGGTAGCAATGCCAAAATCGTTGACCACGCCGAGCTTTTCGCCGTCGACGTCCAAGACCGGCAATTTGAGCATCTCACTCAGATAATTCAATGGTGCTCCCCATCATTATTCCTCCGGACGCGGCCGCGCGTGCGGCGTCCGGAGGCTTCTGGATATGTATACGCATGCGCAGGCGGCACGCCGCTCGACGCTTACACCCCGTGCATGCGCAAAAAGCACCTGCATGGGGTCATCGACTGTATGGTCGAGGTTTGGATTTCACCTGTAACCTTTCTCTTGACCCTCATTAACCGCAGTAACTATAGCATCAGCATCGCCCTGAGGCATCGAATTTATGCGCTGCACATTGCAGGCATACCAAACGCTGACGTATCCGTGACATAGCCATTGGG
>CABSMZ010000060.1 GCA_902478875.1 uncultured Collinsella sp. | reverse complement strand
TATCGAAGATACGCGTGGAAGCGGCAGAGAGACAGTCCATGAGCTCGGGCTCAGAAGAATCGATGGGCGAAAGCTCGTGCAGCAGCGCTTTCGTATCCGGGCTCGCCACGCGGCCCTCCATAAACAGGCTCGCAAGCACGCCGGCGATCACACCGTGAGCGAAGTTGAAGCCCTCAACCTCAGCCGCCGCACAGCTGTCGCCCTCCTCGAGCGCGAACAGGCCCTTGGACGTCGCCAACCACAGCGTGCGCGTCAGCCCAAAGAGCGCGCCCTCTTCCTTGTCGTCGTCCACCACGGCGGCGACCCACTCGCCGGCATCAATCGCGCGGGAGACCTCAGCCGCAACGGCACCAAGCGCGTCGGCATCGCCGGCGGCTGCGCGAACCATAGCAGGTATCTCAAACACACTGGAGGCAGCAGCCCCGCCCTCGCCGCCGATCAGCGCCAAGAAACGGTTCTGCATGGCGGTGATACCAAGCGTACCCAGCGCCGCGGAAACCTCATCGGCAGAAAACGCCGGGAAGGACGTCGCCTCAAAGTCGAGCTCGACGGGCGCATCGGTGCGAATTGTCGCAACCTTGCGGCTCAGTAGTGCGTCATCGATGTGTGCACGCAGGTTCTCGCCCATCTTGCCCTTGACCTCATCGGCATGCGCGATGACTTCGTCCAGGCTACCGTACTTCGCAATGAGCGCACTCGCCTTTTTGGGACCGATGCCCGGTACACCGGGGATGTTGTCGGACGTATCGCCCTTTAGACCGTAAAAATCGGGCACGAGCGCCGGCGTAATGCCGTGATACAGGTCGTCCACGCTCTCGGGCGTCATAATCGCCACGTCGGACAGGCCCTTGCGGGTCGAGACCACGTTGACGTGCTCGGTCACGAGTTGATACATGTCGCGGTCGCCGGTCACCAGTAGCATGTCGCAGCCGGCCTCTTCACCCAGGCGCGCCATGGTTCCCAGGATGTCATCGCCTTCCCAGCCCTCGGACTGCAGAATCGGCACGTTGAGCGCGGCGAGCAGCTCCTTAATCATAGGGAACTGCGCATGCAGATCGGGGTCCATGGGCGGGCGTTGCGCCTTATACTGCGGCAGCATCTCCATGCGCACGCGCGGTTTACCCTTGTCAAACGCCACGACGACGCCGTCGGGGTTAAAGGCATCGATCATCTTGAGAAACATGTTCAGAAAGCCAAAGATCGCGTTGGTGGGGCGACCGTCCGGCGCGTTCATGGTCGGCGGCACGGCGTGGAAGGCGCGATGCATGAGCGAGTTGCCGTCGATAACGGCAAAGGTGCGGCGCTTGTCAGACATATTGAATACCTCGCTTTGGGCTGGGCACGGTTTGCTCACTCCAGTTTACACGCTCCCCGCCCCGCGGCCACCTCACATCAAGCTCCCCGCCACCGTGAGCCCGCGCGTGATACGATGGCTCACGGTACATCAACCAGCACGATCGATCCGAAAGGAGCCTGCGTCATGGAGCGTCCCTGCGCATGGAAAAAGTACACGCCACAGCAAATCGAGGAGCTCGAGGAGCTTTGCCGCGGCTATAAGCAGTTTTTGAGTGAGAACAAGACCGAGCGCCTGTGCGTCAAGGCCGGCATCAAGATGGCCGAGGAGGCGGGATACGTCGACCTGGAGACCGTAATCGCCGCAGGCCGCGAGCTTAAGGCAGGCGACAAGGTGTATGCCGCTAACCACGGCAAGGACCTTATGCTCGTCAATCTGGGCACCGCCCCGCTCGAGCAGGGCTTTAACATCCTGGGCGCGCACGTGGACTCGCCGCGCCTGGACCTTAAGCAGAACCCCGCCTTCGAGGCCGGCGACATGGCTTATCTCGACACGCACTACTACGGCGGCGTCAAGAGCTACCACTGGGTAGCCTCCCCGCTCGCACTCGTGGGCGTCATCTGCAAAAAGGACGGTACCACCGTCGACATCAATATCGGCGACAAGGCGGACGATCCGGTCTTTACCATCTCCGACCTGCTGATCCATCTCTCGAGCGAGCAGATGTCTAAGCCTGCCAAAGACGCCGTCGACGCCGAGATCCTCGACGTGATCGTGGGCGGCCGTCCCGTCAAGTTCGATGAGGACGACAAGGACGCCCCCAAGGAGCCCGTCAAGCAGATGTTCCTGGATATCCTCAAGGAGCAGTACGACGTCGAGGAGGAGGACTTCCTCTCCGCCGAGATCGAGGTCGTGCCCGCCGGCCCCGCCCGCGACATGGGCCTCGACCGCTCCATGATTCTGGGCTATGGCCATGACGACCGCGTCTGTGCCTACCCCTCCATGCTCGCCCAGATCAACGTCACCAACGTGGAGCGCACGAGCATCACGCTCATCGTCGACAAGGAGGAGATCGGTTCCGTGGGTGCCACCGGCATGACGAGTCGCTTCTTCGAGAACACCGTCGCCGAGATCATGATGCTCGCCGGCGAGGACAGCCCGCTGGCTCTGCGCCGCGCGCTCGCCCGCAGCCGTATGCTCTCCTCCGACGTGTCCGCCGGCTTCGACCCGGGCTATGCCGGCAAGTTCGAGACCAAGAACGCCGCCTTCATGGGTCGCGGCCTGTGCTTTAACAAGTACACGGGCAGCCGCGGCAAGGGCGGCTCTAACGACGCCGACGCCGAGTATGTGGCCCTCGTCCGCGACATCATGGACGAGGCCGGCGTGGACTTCCAGACCTGCGAGCTCGGCCGCGTCAACGCTGGTGGCGGCGGCACCATCGCCTACATCATGGCCAAGTACGGCATGAACGTCATCGACTCCGGCGTTGCCGTCCTGTCCATGCACGCCCTGTGGGAGGTCGCCAACAAGGCCGACATCTACGAGGCATATCGCGGTTACAAGGCCTTCATCGAGCGAGCCTAACCAACCCTTCATCAGTTGCGGTGAAATACGGACTAAACTGGCCCATAAACGGCCAAAACAGACCGTATTCCACCGCAACTTTTTTGGCAGAGGAGAGTCCATGCTTCAAGTCATCATTTCGCCTGCCAAGCAGATGCGCGCGGCCCAAGATGCTTTTGAAGTCCTGGGCATCCCGCCCTTTGTGCGCGAGACGGCTCGCCTCCACCGCGCACTGCTAGATATCGAGCGGAATGAAGGCAGCGGCGGCCTGCAGGCGCTGTGGGACGTGAGTGACAAACTGCTTACAGTGTGCCTGGATACGCTTCACGAATTTATGCTCGTCCTGAGCGATGCCGACCTCGCCGATCCCGATATCGCGCGTCGAATCTCCCCCGCCGTCATGTCCTATCACGGCATTCAATACCAGAGCATGGCACCCGAGGTGATGGATTCCGCGCAGCTCGCATGGCTGCAAGACCATCTCTGGATCCTCTCCGGCCTCTACGGGTGCGTTCGTCCCTTTCATGCCGTCGAACCGTATCGGCTGGAGATGGGCGCGAAGCTCGCCGTTGACGATGCCCGAGACCTCTACGCGTTTTGGAGCGATAAGCTCGCGCGGGCTATCGCCCCGGCAGGCTCAAACACCACGATCGTCAACCTCGCCAGCGTAGAGTATGCCAAAGCCGTTCTGCCCCACCTCGCGGGCGACGCCACAGCCGTCACATGCCTCTTTGGCGAGGGCATCCGCAACGGGAAGCCCATCCAACAGTCGACCGCCAGCAAAAAGGCGCGCGGCTCCATGGTGCGGTGGATGGCAGAAAACAAGCTCGAGGATGCAAGCGAACTTACCGCATTCAATATCGGCTATCGGCACATCCCCGAGCTTTCAGACAAAAACACCCTGGTTTTCATGAACGCGCAGGCACTATAGGCCCGCCGTTTCCAAACACCCCGTTACTCCGCCAAGCCATCGGCCTTTGCAATCTCGCTCGTCGAGCCATTTTGGTAGGTAATCTTAACGTGCTCTACGTCGGATACCGTAACGCCCGACGGAGGTTCCAGACGCCACTCCGTCAGAGCGATATCCATGGTCGTGGGCACATCGCCCTGATCTTTGAGCTTCACCATGAGTGTTTTGAGTGCCTCATCAAACGTCACGCGTTCGATTTCTTCGCCCGGAATAGACCCGCCGCTCAACTGCAGCTGCACAAACTCGTCGCGCGGATACCAATAGTCGCCCGGTGCGGCAACCGTGTTGCCACCAGAAACTTTCATGGTCATAATCGGCAGGGCATCGTCGGCTTCAAACCCCCAGGTGACGCCGCCACGACCGCCGAACGTCCAAATACAAAAGGCAATCACCAACACGGCAAGCACCGCAAAACCAATCGCGACAAGGCCATGGTGCGCACGGCTTTCCTCGGCCGATACATCCCATTGTGTCTCTCGATATAGATGCTTGTCTTCCATGTTCGCCTCCCCACAGGCACGCTTGTTGGCCCAATCGTACCCATTCAGGCTATACTTGAGCCCACCACATAAACGGGGAGCTTGCAGGACAAGACGGCAGGCTGAGACTGGGCGCGCCCGCCCTGACCCGCAAACCTGATATGGGTAATGCCAACGAAGGGAGCCGTGCCAATGAGCACACAGACCGAGCCCAAGCTCGTCACGCAAATCGACTTCGCCCGCGCCGGGCAGATCACACCGCAGATGAAGGAAGTCGCCGAGCGCGAGCATCGCGACCCCGAGTACATCCGCGAGCGCGTGGCCGACGGCCGCATCGCCATTCCCGCCAACATCGTGCACATCAAAAAGGGCATGCGCGCCTTTGGCGTCGGTGAGGGCCTGTCCACCAAGGTCAACGTCAACTTGGGCATCTCGGGCGATAAGGCCGATACCGCCGAAGAGTGGAAGAAGGTCAAGATCGCCGAGGACTTTGGCGCCGACGCCATCATGGACCTCTCCAACTCGGGCAAGACGCGCCAGTTCCGCCAGCAGCTCATCGACGAGACGCCGCTCATGGTAGGCACCGTCCCCATGTACGATGCCATCGGCTACATGGAAAAGCCGCTGGTCAAGCTGACCAAGAACGATCTGCTCGAGGTCGTGCGTGCACACGCCGAAGACGGCGTGGACTTTATGACCATCCACTGCGGCATCAATAAATCGGTCATCAAGACCTTCAAGGAGACCGGCCGCCTCATGAACATCGTCAGCCGCGGCGGCTCGCTGCTGTTTGGCTGGATGGAAGTCACCGGTAACGAGAACCCCTTCTACGAGTTCTACGACGAGGTGCTCGAAATCTGCCACGAGTACGACGTAACGATCTCACTCGGCGACTCCTGCCGCCCGGGCTGTCTCTACGACTCCAACGACGCCACCGAGACTGCCGAGATGATCGAACTGGGCAAGCTGTGCAAGCGTGCTTGGGCCGCCGGCGTCCAGGTCATGGTCGAGGGCCCGGGTCACATGGCGCTCGACGAGATCGCCGCCAATATGAAGCTGCAGAAGCGTCTGTGCCACAACGCCCCGTTCTATGTGCTGGGGCCGCTGGTGACCGATATCGGCGTGGGCTACGACCACATTACCGCCGCCATCGGCGGCGCCATCTCCGCAAGCTCCGGTGCCGACTTCCTGTGCTACGTGACACCGGCAGAGCACCTATGCCTGCCCAACGCCCAGGATGTGCTCGACGGCCTCATGGCCACCAAGATCGCCGCACACGCCGCCGACATCGCCAAAAAGGTGCCCCACGCCCGCGACATGGACGACAAGATGGGCCAGGCACGCCGCAAGCTCGACTGGGACGCCATGTGGGAGTGCGCGCTCGACCCGGTTACGGGCAAGAAGCGCTACGAGGAGTCCCCCGCCGCCACCGAGGGCACTTGCACCATGTGTGGCAAGATGTGCGCCGTCCGCACCGTCAACAAAGTGTTTGAGGGCACGACGATCGACCTCGGTATGGAGGACTAGTCTCTTCGCCGCAATCGCCTTTTAACATCGAGTCGGCGCCCGCCAATTGTTGACGTGTGAACATTTGCTTACATTTGCGTAAAAATTACATCTCGCGCCCGGGTTCGGCATATCGCCGGCCTGGGCATCTTTATAATGCTGGCTTAAAGACCCATTTGAATCCGACCAGACAAGGGAGCGAACATGGATCGCAGCAAGGTACCTGCCGTTCTATCCATCGCAGGATCCGATTCCAGCGGTGGCGCCGGCATTCAGGCCGACATTAAGACCATCACGGCGCACCGTCTGTATGCCGAGGCAGCCATCACGGCCATCACCGCACAAAACACGCTCGGTGTCACCGCCGTGCAAAATATCTCCCCCGATATCGTCGCTGCGCAAATTGACGCCGTCTTTGACGATATTCGCCCCAACGCAGTCAAAATCGGCATGGTTTCTTCTGCAGAGATTATCGAGGTTATCGCCGACCGCCTGAGTGCCTGGAACGCACAAAATATCGTCGTCGATCCCGTCATGGTCGCCACTTCGGGCGCCCGCCTCATTGCCGAAGATGCCGCTGAGGCGCTCACGCGTCGCCTGTTCCCGCTGGCGACCGTCATCACGCCCAACATCCCCGAGGCCATGGCGCTGCTCGACTACGAGGTCGATTCCGAGCGCACCCAGCAAAACGCTGCCATGCTCCTCACCCGCCGCTTTGGCTGCGCGTCCCTCGTTAAGGGCGGGCATTTTGTCAACGAGGCCAACGACGTACTGGCCGAACCCGCGCCGCTCGATGATGAGGGCAACCACCTAGGCGATCCGCTCACCACGTGGTTCCGCCACAAGCGTATTGAGACCGACAACACGCACGGCACCGGCTGCACGCTCTCGTCCGCCATCGCCTGTGCGCTGGCGCAGGGCATGGATCTTGCCGACGCCATCAATGCCGGCAAGGCCTACCTGACAGGCGCTCTGGCCGCCGGCCTGAACATGGGCAAAGGCTCCGGCCCTGTCAACCACATGTGGCAGTATTAAGATTCGCAGCCCAAGCCACCGCAAAGGCGCCCGCCCCCTTTGCGGTGGTTTGGGGTCGCGCTACTCTCCGAGCATCTCTTGGAGCTTGGCTGCCACGGCGTGACCCAGGCTCTCATGGCTTTCGGGCATCATATGCAGATAGTCGATATCGCCCGGCTCGGCAAAGTCGGCGGCATTCAAAAAGTCGCAGCCAAACTGCTCAGCCACATGCGCGTAGTACTCACCAAAATGTTCCGAGGCTTCTACGGAATGCTCGTCAAAATCGGTCATATATACGTCGGCGATCTGCGGTTTAATCTTGATAGGCGCCATCAGCAGAATGCGCGGACAAGGCGCAGCGTCGGTCCACGGAAACGCGCGGACGGCGCGAATCAGCGCCATGGCGCCACGGGCGATATCGGAAGCTGTCACGTTAAAGACCGTCTTACAGTCGTTGGTGCCCAGCATGATCACAATGGCGTCCAGCGGCTTATGGGCCTCGAGCAGCATCGGAAGTGCGCGGATGCCGTTAAGATTGGTGTCCAGATGGCACATGTCGTCGCGTACCGTCGTGCGGCCGTTGAGGCCTTCTTCAATTACATGCCAGCCCTCGCCTAAGTCACGTTGGACCACGCCACACCAGCGCACATCCTGCGCATAGCGCACCGCGGTACCGTCGCGCATGCCCGCCGGATCGTAACCATAGGTGTTGCTGTCACCAAAGCACAGAACGTTTTTCATCGTAAGCTCCCCACTCAATAAAAAGCCGACAGGAGCAGCCTCTCCCGTCGGCTCGGTATATCGCATCACGAGCACCGTTTACAGGTACTTGCGCCAGTCGTCGTCATCCTCGTCATCCTCGGCAGCGGTCTGAGCCTGCTCGGCGGCACGGGCGGCTGCGGCGCGGGCGGCAACCTGAGCATAGGACTCCTCGTTTTGCTCGGGGAAGTTTGCCAGCACGTGCTCGAATTTGGCGAAGTCCTCGTCCCAGCGCGTAGAGGGCACGGCAAAGAAGACCTGCTTGACCTTGAAGTCGCCCGATGCGAGCTCCTTGCGGAAGAGCTCGGCCACGGCCTCTGCGTCAAAGCCGTTGTTCTCGCAGCCCCAAGCACCCAGTACGAGCTTCTCGCGGCCAAGCTCATCGCAGATAGCAAGCACAAAGCGAATGCGGTCGCGCAGGGCGTCAAGCAAGGCATCGTCGCTCACGCGGTACTCCTGGCGAGCACGCTTGGCGTTGGGTGCAGCGGCGACGATCACGTCGGCATAGGCGTGCACATGCTTGCGCTCGAAGCGCACCGCGGGCACCACCAGCGCACGGTTGCGGTACAGCTCACAGTTGATGTTGCGGCGACGGTTCTCACCGTACCATTTACGCTGCTTATCGAGGACGTTGTACAGATACGAATCGGCGCACAGCGTGGCCTCCTGGCCCAGATAACCCTGAATATATCCACCGCCCGGATTGGTAAACGAGGCAAAGGCGAGCACGGCCATGTCGCAGAACTGCGCATAGCCGCGACCGTTATCGAGGATTGCCTGCGTGGCGGAGGCATCAAGCACAGTGACCTCGGGCAGGACCGGAGCGGGCTCCTCAGCAGGCGCGGACTCAGCTTCGGCGATTTCCTCGGCAGGCTCCTCGACGGGCTCGGGCGCCGCCTCGGTCTCGGGCGCCGCCTCGACCTCGGCAGTCTCCGCGTTCTCGACGTCCTCGGCGACCTGCTCTTCGGGGGCCACAGCAGTCTGAACCTTGGCCTTCATCGCCGCGACAAAGCCGGCGGGCATGCCGTCAAACTCGCGAACACCAGCAAGCGAACGCTCGATATCCTTGGCGCAGGCCTCGGACACAGTCATCACATGGCGCTCGGCGGCCTTGGCACGGGCCTCGCGCTTGGGATTGGGCTGACCCGCTCGGTTGGACCTGCGGTTACGGTTCCTGTTGTCGACGTCTGCCATACATGGCCACCTTTCCTGTCGCTGCCGCTATCGGCTTTTCCCATCCATGATACCCCGCCGCGCACAAAAAAGACGGCCCCGAAGGACCGCCTTTCGCATCGTTTTACCGTGTCCGGCAGGAAGCATCGCAATGCCGCGTTTTAATCGCGACGGCCGAGGATGTTCAGGATGCGTAGGAACACGTTGATAATGTCCACGAACAGATTGGACGCCATGAGCACCGCATTGGGCAGCGTAGGCGGCACCGTCGTGGCCACATAGGTGTCGTAGCCAATAAAGCCGGCAAACACCACAATCACGATCAGGTCGGTGATGGACTGCGAAACGCCCATGAACATCAGCACGATCTCGACCAGAATCGTGGCAAGCAAGATGCCAAAACCAATGCCATACACACGCTGGAAGAACTTGGGGAAGGTCACGCCCAGCGCACCAAAGACAAAGGTGATGGCGGCCGTGGCGATAAAGGCGGTGTTAATGGTAGGCAGGTCGTAGTTGGCAAGACCAAACGACGCCGTCAGGCCAAAGGTGCTCGCAAAGACCACGTAGCCCACGAGCGACAGGCCCACGGACTGTTTGCTGGCAGCAGCCGACATCATGACCATGCCAACGATGGTCAAAATAAATGAGCCAAAGACCAGCGGCAAAGCGGCGCCGCTCATCATCATGCGCGCAAATGACATGGTGCTCGTAAAGTAAGCACCGGCGCCCATGGCGCAAAAGCCCAAAAAGATCAGAGCAGACATGACAAGGTTGTACGCGCGCGGCGACATCTCCTTGGCACGGCTTGCGCCGGTCTCGATGGGGCCATTCTGATAGCCCTGGATATCGTTCATACTTTCGTCCTTTCAAAAAGCACCGCGACGGCGCCGTAGCTGACAAGTTTCCTGCCATTGTACCCGAACGCCACGCGTTCTTACCCTGTCTCTT
>CABSMZ010000059.1 GCA_902478875.1 uncultured Collinsella sp. | reverse complement strand
TGCTCGATACTACCACCTTCGTCGGACTCGACGTCCACGCCCGCTCGATAAAGGCAGTCTCCCTCGACGTCATGACCGGGGAGGTGCGCTGCGCGACCTTCGGCTACGACGCCGGCGCCGTCGCGGAGTGGGTCCGTTCCGTGGACCCAAAGGCCAAGTGCGTGTACGAGTCCGGGGTCACGGGGTTCGACCTGCAGAAGAGGCTCTCCGGCCTGGGGGTCGACTGCGTGGTCGGCGCCGTCTCGAAGATGATCAAGCCCAGCGCGGACAGGCGCAGGAAGAACGACCGCAACGACGCCGAGTTCCTCGCCCGCATGCTGTCGGTCGGCAACGTGGTCGAGGTGTGGGTCCCCGACGACGAGTGCGAGGCCGCCCGCGACCTGACCAGGGCGCTCGAGGACGCGAGGGACGACCTCTCGCGCTCGAAGCAGCGGCTCTCCAAGTTCCTGCTCAGGCACGGGCTCGCCTTCGACGAGAGGACGCCCACCGGCCGCAGGAAGGGCAACTGGACCCGGGCGCACTGGTCCTGGATCGAGTCGATAAGGTTCGCGGAGAGGGCCGACAACGACGTGCTCGCCTACTACGTCGACGCGGTCAGGCGGGCGGCGGAGGAGAAGGCGAGGCTCGAGGGGCTCGTCGAGGCCGAGGCCCGCAAGCCCAGGTGGAGGAAGAGGGTCGACTCCCTGCGCTGCCTCAAGGGCGTGGACACCGCGTCCGCCGCCGACCTCGTGTTCGAGGCCGGCGAGTTCTCGAGGTTCAGGAACGCCCGCTCGTTCGCGGCGTGGGTCGGCCTGACGCCCTCCGAGCACTCCAGCGGGGAGAGCGACCGCAGGGGCGCGATCACCAAGGCCGGCAACAAGCACCTGAGGAAGACGCTGGTCGAGGCCGCGTGGCACTACCTGACGTGCTCGGGGCGGCCGAAGGACCTCGCCAAGGGCCAGGCCCCGGACCGGGGCGCCCGGAGGCATGCCGCCAAGGGCGTGCGGAGGCTGGTCGAGAGGCGGGAGGCGCTGCTCGCGCGCGGGGTCCACGGCAACAAGGCGAACGTGGCCACGGCGCGCGAGCTCGCCTGCTGGGTATGGGCGGTCGGCCTCATGGCCGAGGAGGCGTAGGGGGGCGGTCCCCCGCACATAAGCCAGTCACCCCGGAAGCGGTTCGATCCGAAGCCGTTGAGGCGAACCTCAGGTCCCTTTTCTGCGAGCGCCCAGGGCGCCACACGCGTGCACAGACTGTCGGTTCGACGTAGAAGCCTCAGCCGTAGCAACGGATTGCCCAGCGAGAGATCGCCGCGGGCGGATATTAAACTGCAAAGACGAGCGTCGGTAAGACACGCCGAGGTCGCCGCGGACGGGCTGATATAGGGAGAGGGCCTGACCCCATATCGTTGGGGCCAGGCCCGATTTTGCCTCTTGACAATGTCCTGCTCATATTAAAAGGAACGTCCCCAACTGCCGGGCTTGGGATACCATGGTGGCAGCCTAGCGAAAGGATGTTTCATGGCACATGTCGATGACCAGCGTGTGGCTCGCGTGCTCGATGCGCTCGAGGCTCAGCACCCTGGCGCACAGCTGCTCGTAAACGACCCGTGGTCGATCTATTACCTGACCGGCTTTTATGCCGATATGTTCGAGCGTTTTTGCGGCGTGCTGCTCGCACGCGGTGGCGAGCCCGTGATCTTGGTCAACGCACTGCATCAGCTGCCAGAGTATGACAATGCCCGCGTTGCCTACCACACCGATACCGATGTCGTGGCCGACGCCATCGCGAGTGAGATCGACCCGACCAAACCACTCGGCATCGATACCGTCATGCGCTCTGGCTTTTTGATGCCGCTCATGGAGCGCCACGCAGCCAGCGAGTTTTTCCTGGGCGACTTTGCCGTCACCGCCGCGCGCACCCACAAGGATGACGCCGAGCAGGAGCTCATGCGCGCGTCCTCGGCCGCTAACGACGCCGTGATGGCCGACGCCATCAAGCTCGTCCACGAAGGTGTGACGGAACGCGAAATTGCCGATCAGATGCTCGGTCTGTACCGCAAGCACGGCTGCGAGGGCTTTAGCTTTCCACCCATCGTGAGCTTTGGCGCCAACGCCGGCGACCCGCACCACGAGCCCGACGATACGGTACTCAAGCGCGGCGACGTAGTGCTGTTCGACATTGGCGGACGCCATCGCAACTACTGCTCGGACATGACGCGCACGTTCTTTTGGGGCGAGCCGGACGAGAAGGCGGCACACATCTACGACATCGTGCGCCGTGCCAACGAGGCCGCCGAGGCGCTCATCGCACCGGGCGTGCGCATGTGCGACCTGGACCGCGCCGCGCGCGACGTGATTGAGGATGCGGGCTATGGGCAGTACTTTACGCACCGCCTGGGACACTCGATCGGCCTGCAGGACCACGAGCCGGGCGACGTCTCACTGGTCAACGAGGAGGTCGTAGAGCCGGGCATGACGTTCTCCATCGAACCGGGCATCTACCTCCCCGGCCGCACCGGCATCCGCATCGAGGACCTAGCCCTGGTGACCGAGAACGGCGTCGAGATTCTCAACGCCTACCCCCACGACCCAGTCCGCCTAGACTAGCCAATGCGGCAAAGGGACAGCCCCTTTGTCACATTGCGATTACGTCGTGCCACGAAAACGGGCTATCTACTACGTTTAACCCGCATGGGTCGAGCATGCGGGTCTTTTTTGAAAACCAGCAGGCCGTCTACCTGCAGTTTTATTTTTGTAATTCCCGGCATGGTTGAGGGTTACCGGTCAAACGTAGTAGATGGGCCCATTTCGTGGCAAGCGAGTCAGCTCGGGGCACAGGACAGCCAAAAAGCCCCATCCCAAATTAGCTGCTTTTGAGTTGCGGTGATATACGGACTGTTTGAGGCTTCTGGCTTGTAAAACAGTCCGCATTTCACCGCAACTGCTGAGGGGATGGGTTAGCGCAGCAGGCCGGCTACTTCGCCGGCTAGGGTGATGGTGCCAGCTGCTACGAAGGGCTCGCCCGCGGCCTTGAAAGCCGCGAGGGCCTCGGGCACGCTCGGGTACACACCGGCAAGCTTATCGGCGTCCACCAGGGCGGCGAGCTCCTCTGCCGGCAAGGCGCGATCGGAATCGGTCTGGGTCACGACTACGCGCGGAAAGGCGGGAATCAGGACGTCGACGATGCCCGCCACGTCCTTATCAGCCAGCGCGGCGCACAGCAGCGTGGGGCGATTTTCCACGCACGGATCGATCTCGTCCAGCGCGCTCACAAAGTTCTCGCAGCTCTGGGGGTTATGACAGGCGTCAATCAGCTTGAGCGGATCGGTTCCCAGCACATCAAAGCGACCCGGCGTGGGGCAGCCCATAAGCGACGCATCCAGCGCATCGTGGTCGAGCTCGCGGCCCAGATACCCCTCGCACAGCATTATCGCGCACGCAGCATTTTGCGGCTGATACGCCGGCTTGACCATACGCGACGTATAGATGGCACGCGGCGTAGTACAGCTAAACTCCACCGTATCGCCCACGTGCTCCGGCACCTTGGTCGTGGCATGGTTCACCACAAGCGGCACAATGCCGCACTCGCGACAACGCGCATCCATCACGCGCTGAACACTCGCCTCATGCGTGCCCTCACCCAGCACAACAAGACGTCCGGGCTTGATGACCGCAGCCTTCTCCCCTGCAATGGCCTCGAGCGTATCGCCCAAAATACGCGTGTGATCGAGCCCAATGCCCGTAATGGCAACGGCGACGGGATCGGTCGCACTCGTGGCGTCCCAACGTCCGCCCATGCCAACCTCGAGCACTGCAACATCCACCGCAGCCTCGGCAAACACTACAAGCGCGGCAGCCGTCAGCAGGTCAAACGGTGTGATGGTATAGGCACGCTCCCCCGCTGCCACACGACGGGCATTCACTCGATGCCCCGCCTCGACAGCTGCCGAAACGCCACGGGCAAACGCCTCGTCGCTCACAACGCGCCCGTCAACCTCCATGCGCTCGGGATAGCGCACCAGCTGCGGCGACGTATACAGCGCGGTCTTGAGTCCCTCACCACGAAGAATGGCAGCCGAAAAACGCGTAGTCGAAGTCTTGCCATTGGTACCGGCGACCTGAATGCAATCAAAGTACTCGTCCGGACGCCCCAGCTCATCAAGCATATCGACAACCGTCTCAAGCAGAGGCCCAGCATCCCCAGAAATCCGCCCCGTATCAGCAGCCAGCCCCACAGCCTCATCAAACGAAAGCAGCTCAAACGAGAAAGGAACGACATACGACCCAGAACGCTTAGCCATAACCCAAAGTCCCCTCAACATAAAAAGAGGCCCGTAAGCAACAACGAGCCCCTCCCATACAAAATATCAGCCAAACACCGCTTTGCAGCAGAATCAAGGCCACAGCCCAGTGGCCCTACCGGGCAGCGGACGCCCCCGTAACCGCTATGGGAGCGGTTTGGGGCTTTGCTCGATACAAGTTCCGCACGAGCCGAAGGCCACTTAATGTGGCCTTCGTGCGAGCAGGACTGTTCGCAGTAGCGAGCAAAGCCCCAAACCGCGTCCCCCAGTACCGCCTACGAGAAGTCAGCAACCTGAGCAGTCAGCGCCGCCAGGATCTCCTTGAGCTCAGCTGCACGGTCCCTCTTCTTCTGGACCACCGCGGGCGCGGCCTTGGCCACAAAGCCCTCGTTGGCAAGCGTCTTCTCGCAGCCGGCGAGCTCCTTCTGCGCCGCGGCAATTTCCTTCTCCAGGCGCGCCTTCTCGGCCGAAAGGTCGACCTTGCCCTCAAGCACCACAAAGACCTCGACGCCGCTATCGACCACGGCAATGCTCGCGGCAGGCTTCTCAACATCGGTACCCATGACCAGCGAAGCGGTGTTGGCCAGCGGCTCAATGGTCGAGCGCAGGCTCTCGAGCTTCTCAATATCCTCGGCACCGGCGCGCACGACCACGTCGAGCTCGGCCTTGGGGCTCAAGCGATAACGCGAACGCGTGGCGCGAGCGGCGGAAACGACGGCGCGGCACAGCTCAAACGCGCGCTCGGCGTCCTCGTCGACGTACTTGGCGTAGTCGGCGGGCTCCGGCCACTTGGCGATCATGAGTGCCTCGGCGCGGTTCACGTTGCCCTCGGCGTCCAGATCGAGCACGCTCGCCGGCATGTTGTCCCAGATCTCCTCGGTGACGAACGGCATGAGCGGGTGCATCAGGCGAATAGAGGTGTCGAGCACAAAGATCAGGTTGCGCTGAGCCTGCAGACGGCCCTCGCCCTTCAGACGAGCCTTAGTGACCTCGACGTACCAGTCGCAGACCTCGTTCCAGAAGAACTGCTGCACGCCGCGGGCCATATCGCCAAAGGTGTAGTTCTCAATACCCTCGGTGACCATCTTGACGGCCTTGGCCAGACGGCTGAACATCCAGGCGTCGGCCGGCGTCTCCACGACGGGCTCGCCGGGCGTGTAGCCCTCCATGTTCATGAGCAGGAAGCGGCTTGCGTTCCAGATCTTGGTCACAAACGACTTGGCCTGGTCGGTACGCGGGCTGTCGATGAGCTTCTTGGTCTTCTTGTCGATATTCGCGTCGAACTTGACGTCCTGGTTGTTGGTGCACAGCGTAAGCAGGTTGTAGCGCATGGCGTCGGCGCCGTACATGCCAATGAGGTCCATGGGGTCAACGCCGTTGCCCTTGGACTTGGACATGCGGCTGCCGTCCTTGGCCAGAATCGTCGGGTAGATGACGACGTCCTTAAACGGCACCTCGTCCAGGAAGTACAGCGAGCTCATGACCATGCGGGCGACCCACAGCGCGATGATGTCGCGCGCGGTGACGAGCGCCGTCGTGGGGTGATGGCCCTCGAGCAGCTCCGGCTTTTGCGGCCAGCCCTGCGTGGCGAAAGTCCACAGCTGCGAGCTGAACCAGGTATCCAGCACGTTCTCGTCCTGATGCACGTGATGGCCGCCGCACTTGGGGCACACATCGGTGTCCTCGGTGAGGGCGTCCTCCCAACCGCAGTCCTCGCAGTAGAACACGGGGATGCGATGGCCCCACCACAGCTGGCGGCTGATGCACCAGTCCTTAAGGTTCTCCATCCAGGTGGTGTAGGTCTGCGTCCAGCGCGCGGGGTGGAAGGTGACCTTGCCGGAGTTGACGGCGTCGAGCGCCGGCCCCTTGAGCTTGTCGACGGCGACGAACCACTGCTCGGACAGCCACGGCTCCAGAGCGGAGTCGCAACGGTAACAATGCATGACGGAGTGGTCGAGGTCCTCGACGTGATCGAGCAGGCCGTGCTCCTCGAACCACTTGATAACGGCCTCGCGGCACTCGTCGCGGTTCATGCCGGTGAACTCGCCGTAGCCCTCGACGACCACCGCGTGCTCGTCGAAGATATTGATCTGCGGCAGGTCGTGGGCCTGACCCATGGCGTAATCGTTGGGGTCGTGAGCAGGCGTTACCTTGACGAAGCCAGAGCCGAAATTGGCGTCGACATGCCAATCCTCAAAGATGGGAATCTCACGGTCGACGATGGGAAGCTTGACGGTCTTGCCCACGAAGGCGGCCTTCTCGGGGTCCTTCGGGGAAACGGCGACGCCCGTGTCGCCGAGCATGGTCTCGGGGCGCGTAGTGGCGACGACGATGTAGTCCTGGCCGTTGACCGGCTCGATCAGCGGGTAGCGCAGGTGCCACAGGTGGCCCTTCTCGTCCTTGTACTCGGCCTCGTCGTCCGAGATGGCGGTGGTGCAGTTGGGGCACCAGTTGACGATGCGCTTGCCACGGTAGATCAGGCCGTCGTGGTACCAGTCGCAGAAGACCTTGCGCACGGCCTGGGCATAGTCCTCGTCCATGGTGAAGCGCTCGTTGTCAAAGTCGACGGAGCAGCCCATACGCTTGATCTGCTCGACGATGATGCCGCCGTACTCGTGGGTCCAATCCCAGCAGGCGTCGACAAACTTATCGCGGCCGATCTCCAGGCGACTGATGCCCTCGCTCTTGAGCTTCTTGTCGACCTTGGTCTGCGTGGCGATACCAGCGTGGTCGGTGCCGAGCACCCAGCGCGTGGACTTGCCGCGCATGCGGGCCATGCGGATGATAGCGTCCTGGATGGAGTCGTCGGTGGCGTGACCCATGTGGAGCTTGCCGGTTACATTGGGAGGCGGAATGGTGACGGTGCAGTCGCCCACGCCCTCGCGGCGCTTATAGTAGCCGCCGTCGAGCCACTTCTGTAGGATCGCCGGCTCGTTGGTCGACGGATCGTAGTTCTTGGGCATTTCTTCCATATATCTCTCCCTGTCCCGCCGGGGAGGAATGTAGGCCCGCCAGGGTCTGCATTCCTCCCCTTAGGTATCGATTACTTCAGTCTGATATGACTTCGCTGAGGCTTAAACAAACACACAGAATAACACAGGTAGTTGGGGTTATTGCGTATATATAAAATAGCCTCCGACCACGGATGGTCAGAGGCTATTTGCAAGCACATTTTTGGCTGGTTTACCCGTAGATGCGCTGTGGCTGTTCTTCGCCCTTTACGGAGGCTTCGGTCACGACGACCTTGGAAACACCCTCCTCGCTGGGCAGGTCGAACATCGTCTGCTGCAGCACGTCCTCGCAGATGGAGCGCAGGCCGCGGGCGCCGGTCTTGCGGGCAAGCGCCATACGGGCGATCTCGTGCAGGGCCGCGTCCTCAAACTCAAGATCGACGTCCTCGAGCTGGAACATCTTGCGGTACTGGCGCACCACGGCGTTCTTGGGCTCGGTCAGGATTGACACCAGGTCGTCCTCGTCGAGCGCCTGCGTCTGGGTGACGACGGGCGTACGACCCACGAACTCGGGGATCATGCCAAAGGCGTTGAGGTCCTGCGGGAGCACCTGACGCAGCAGGTCGTTCTCGTCGACCGAGGTGGGGCCGGCGATCTCGGAGTTAAAGCCCACGCCCTTGTTGCCCACGCGATCGGCGATGATCTTGTCCAGGCCCACAAAGGCACCGCCGCAGATAAACAGGATGTTGGTCGTGTCGATCTGCAGCAGCTCCTGCTGGGGATGCTTGCGGCCGCCGGTGGGCGGAACGCTGGCCACCGTGCCCTCAAGAATCTTAAGCAGCGCCTGCTGAACACCCTCGCCCGAAACATCGCGGGTGATGGAGAGGTTCTCGGCCTTGCGGGCGATCTTGTCGATCTCGTCCACGTAGATAATGCCCACCTGTGCGCGCTCAATGTCGCCATCGGCAGCATTGATGAGCTTGAGCAGGATGTTCTCCACGTCCTCGCCCACGTAGCCGGCCTCGGTAAGCGCAGTGGCGTCGGCGATGGCAAACGGCACCTCGAGGATGCGCGCGAGCGTCTGGGCGAGCAGGGTCTTACCGGTACCGGTGGGACCGAGCAGCAAGATGTTGGACTTGGCGAGCTCTACCTCGTCCATATCGTCGTCGAACTGCGAGCCCATGTCGTCGTCAAAGGCAGACACCGCGGCGCCACCCTCAATCACGCGGCGGTAGTGGTTGTACACGGCAACCGACATGGCGCGCTTGGCGTCCTCCTGGCCCATAACATAGGCCGAAAGCTCGTCATAAATCTCGTGCGGCGTCGGCACGTGCGTGATGACCTGGCGGTCGTCCTCGAGCTCAAAGCCCTCGGTCTCGGGGTCCACGGCGGGATGGGATGCAGCCTGACTGTGGTCGTTGAGGAAGCCCGGCAGCTTGCCGTTGCGGGCAGCGTCCATAAAGTCCGAAGCAAGCGACTCCTCAAGGATCTCGGAGCAGGCGGCGACGCACTCGTCACAGATAAAGATGTTGGTCGGGCCCTTTACGAGGCGACGAACCTGGCCCTGCTCTTTTCCGCAAAAGGAGCAGCGGATGGGGTTGCCGTTCTCGTCAAAGTTGTCCTGCATGTTACCTGCCATCCTAGGCGTCCTTCGCGGCGAGATCGCGCGAGGTGACGATACGGTCGATCAGACCGTAGTCGAGGGCCTCGGAAGCGGTCAGGTAGTTGTCGCGCTCGGTATCGGCCTGGACTTTCTCGATGGGCTGGCCCGATGCGTCGGACAGAATCTGGTTGAGCTCGCGGCGGGTCTTCTTAATCTCCTCGGCAACGATCTCAATCTCGGTTTGCTGACCCTGGGCACCGCCGCTGGGCTGGTGAATCATGACCTTAGAGTGCGGCAGGCAGAAGCGCTTGCCCTTGGCGCCGGCCGAAAGCAGCACGGCGGCCATAGACGCGGCCATACCGACGCAAATCGTCGAGACCTGCGGCTTGATGAAGTTCATGGTGTCCAGAATCGCCAGGCCAGAGTAGACCTCGCCGCCGGGCGAATTGATGTAGAGCGAGATATCCTTCTCGGCATCCTGGCTCTCAAGATGCAGCAGCTGGGCAACGACCAGGTTGGCGCTGACGGAGTTGATCTCCTCGCCCAAGAAGATGATGCGGTCGTTGAGCAGGCGCGAATAGATATCGTAGCTGCGCTCGCCGCGCGGCGTCTGCTCGATAACGTATGGCACGAGGGCGGAATCGAACTTGGCGATCATACGCATCTCCATTTCTCTCTTGCGGACCAAATTGGTTCTAGATAAACGTACGGTGCCCGCATGCTATGCATTGGCTGGCACCGTACGAAGCAACCGGATAACCGGTGTATAACTTTACCCCATCACGGGCGCACGCATGCGCTCGCGGGCAAGGTGGCGAGAATTACTCGGCGTCCTTGGCGGTCTCGTCGACCTCGGTCACCTTGGCGTTCTCGACCAGGTGGTCGACGGCCTTGGAGCGACGGATGGACTCGCGGACAGCAGGCATGCGGCCATCGGCGATGAACTCAGCCTTGGAAGCCTCGACGTCCTTGACGCCAGCCTTCTCGAACTCGGCGTTGATGTCGTCCTCGGTGACCTCAATCCTGTCTCTTATACACATCTCCGAGCCCACGAGACCGTACTAGATCTC
>CABSMZ010000058.1 GCA_902478875.1 uncultured Collinsella sp. | reverse complement strand
ACGAGATCTAGTACGGTCTCGTGGGCTCGGAGATGTGTATAAGAGACAGTGCCATCACCATTAACTTTCCCACGCCACAGCCCAAGGCCAAGTACGCCAAAAAACGACTCGTCCATGTCGACCATCTGATGCTCTACCGCCCGCTCTTTTCAGCCGGCGCTACCGTCACGCTGCGCACCGACAGCAAGCCGTTGCGCGATTACGCCCTGGGACAGTTTGCCGCGGCAGGCTACGACACGCTTTGGGTAAGTGACGACGTCCGCCGCGACCATCCCGAGCATCCCGAGACCGAATATGAATGCCGCACGCGCGAGATGGGTGCCGTCGTCTATGGCATTTGCGCTACGCCCGGCGCGGAACCCATCGAAGAGCAGCTCGCGGCGGGCCGCGCGCAGGAGCAAAGCCTTGCCTGCTACCTGCCCGAAAACCTCGATGAGCTCACCTACGTGCCTCTCGGCATGGAAGAGGCCGTCGAGAACTTCAGAAACCGTGCCCGCAAGGGCAAGAAGCGCCTGCCGCAAGAGTCCTAGGGGCTTCTGATGGTCGCGGCGTCGACAAACAAGCGCAAATAGGCGCCAGCGAACGGCCCTCAAACCTAAGTGAGTAGACTTTTTTGCAATAGCCAAGCACAGCCCGCATAGCGAAAACTAAAACCGCAGGTAGAGCCCTTGCGCAAAAGCCATGTGCTCGCGACATCGCAAAAAGTCTACTCACTTAGCTGGCGACTGCACCAAACGGCTGGGCAGAACGCCCATTTCCTGCATTTTCTCGCGCGCTGGCACCCCGCGCCGCCGCTACGCCATAATAGTTGGCGGACAATCGCGAGAGAAAGCAAACACATGGCACAGACCACGACAGATACCGCCGCCAGCACCGTCTCCGGCGCCGGGGCCGCCAGCTCATTCTCGGGCGGCACGGGAACCGAAGCCGAGTTTGGCTCGCTCGGCGCGCTCTCCCCCACCTGGTGGGAGCCCGATGACGGCAGCGAGCCCGAACCGTGGCTCACGCCCGATCAAGCCTTCGAACGCTTCTTTGAATGGACGAGCGACCGCGGCATTGAGCTGTGGGATCACCAAGAAGAAGCCCTCATGGATCTGGCTGCCGGCGATCACGTCATTTTGGGCACACCGACCGGATCGGGTAAATCGCTCGTCGCGCTGGGCATGCTCTTTATGGGCATGGCGCAGGGCAAGCGCTGCTATTACACGGCCCCCATCAAGGCCCTGGTCAGCGAAAAGTTCTTCGACCTGGTGCAGGTGCTCGGCCGCGATAACGTAGGCATGATTACCGGCGATACGCATATCAACACCAAGGCGCCCGTCATCTGCTGCACGGCAGAGATCCTTGCCAACGACGCACTGCGTGAGGGCGAAGATGCCGATGTTGGCTGCGTCGCCATGGACGAGTTCCACTACTTTGCCGATCCCGACCGCGGTTGGGCCTGGCAGGTGCCGCTGCTCACCCTACCCCACACGCAATTTATGCTCATGAGCGCCACGCTCGGCGATGTCACCGCCATCGCCGCCTCACTCGAGGAACACACCGGCGCTACCTGTGACTTAGTCGTCGATGCCCCACGCCCCGTGCCGCTGAGCTACGACTACGTGACGACCTCGCTCGAGGGCACCGTCGAGCTCGCGATGCGCCGCGGCGAAGCCCCGCTCTATATCGTGCACTTTAGCCAGGATGCCGCCCTTGCGACGGCGCAGTCGCTCGCCAATTTTGGCATCGCCAGCAAGGAGCAGCGTGAGGCCATCAAGGAAGCGGCAAAGGGAACGAGCTTCTCGACGGCCTTTGGTAAGATTCTCAAGCGCCTGCTTGGATGCGGCGTCGGCGTGCACCATGCTGGCATGTTGCCGCGCTATCGCCTGCTGGTCGAGCGCTTGGCGCAGCAGGGTCTGCTGCCCGTCATCTGCGGTACCGATACGCTCGGCGTCGGCATCAACGTACCCATCCACACCGTGGTGCTCACCGCGCTCACCAAGTTCGATGGCTACAAGATGCGTCGTCTGCGCGCCCGCGAGTTTCATCAGATTGCCGGCCGCGCCGGCCGCTCGGGCTTCGATACCGAAGGTATGGTCATTGCCGAGGCACCCGAGCACGAGATCGAGAATGCCAAGCTTATGGCCAAGGCGGGCGACGACCCCAAGAAGCTCCGTAAGATTAAAAAGAAAAAGGCCCCCGAGGGCTTTGTCACCTGGAACAAGCAGACCTTTGAGCGCCTGATCGAGACGCAGCCCGAAACGCTCAAGCCGCGCCTGCGCATCACGCACTCCATGGTGATTAGCGTGGTCGAGCAGGGCGGCGATGCCCGAGCCCGCGTACACGACCTCATCGAGACGAGCCTGCAGACTCCCGAGGAAAAGGCTAAGCTCGAGGTTCGCGCCGACGAAATCTTCGCCACGCTCATCGATTCCGGCGTCGTCGTTCGTACCGAGGTGCCGCCCGCACCCGACGCCCCGACTGACGCCGCACCAGACATCGACTATGCGCTGACGGTCGATCTGCCCGAGGACTTCGCGCTCGATCAGCCGCTCTCGCCGTTCTTGCTTGCCGCATTGGAGCTGCTCGATCCCGAGAGCGAGACCTATACCATGGATCTGATCTCGATGGTCGAGGCTACGCTCGAGGATCCCAAGCAGGTGCTGCGCGCACAGGAGCGCGCAGCACGTGATCGTGCTATGGCCGAGATGAAGGCCGACGGCATCGAGTATGAGGAGCGTCTGGAACGCATCCAAGACGTCACGTACGAAAAGCCGCTCGAGGATTTGCTCGACGCCGCTTTTGACAAGTACTGCCAGGAAGTACCTTGGGCAAACGACTATCAGCTCTCTCCCAAGAGCGTCCTGCGCGATATGCTGGAAAGCGCGAGCGATTTTAAGGGCTACATTCAAAAGCTCGGCATCGCCCGCTCCGAGGGCATTTTACTGCGCTACCTGGCAGAGGCCTACCGTTCGCTCGACCGTACCGTGCCCATCGAGAAGCGCGACGAGCGCCTGCGCGACATTATCTCGTGGCTGGGCTTTGTGGTGCGCTCGGTGGACTCGAGCCTGGTGGACGAGTGGGAGAACGCCGGCAACCCGGCAGCCCTCGATGCTGCGCCGCCGCAGGGCATCGACGAGGTCGTGGCGGACCGCCGCGGCTGCACGCTGTTGGTGCGCAACGCGCTCTTCCGCCGCGTGACCCTTGCCGCCCGCGAGCACGTTCGCGACCTGGGCGAACTCGACGACGACTGGGGCATGAGCGAGATCCGCTGGCAAAAGGCACTCGATGCCTACCATGAGCAACACGAGGAAATCCTCACCGACGGAGATGCCCGCAGCGCCGCGATGTTTTCCATCGACGAGTCCGACGAGAAGACCGCGCACGTATGGCACGTGCACCAGATCTTTGCCGACGAGGATGGCGACCACGACTTTGGCATCATGGGCGATGTCGATCTGGACGCCACGCAAGACGGCGGCGAGGTCATCTTCAAAAACTACCGCGTCGGATTTATCGAGGACCTGCTCGAGGACTAGCCGAACATACTGGAACGAAACGAAGCGGGGCCGTTGGCAATATCGCCAGCAGCCCCGCTTTTGCACTATACGCTATGCCTTACTCGGCATCCTCGACCTCATACGAATCCGCCTCGGCTGGCTCATCGTTTGTCTCTGTCGCAGCCCCGCGTGCCTCGTCAAACGCGGCCTTCATGGTCTTGTTGCCCCACGTGAGCTTGCGAATGGTAAGATCGTCGGCCTTCTTGTTGGCTAGGCGCAGGTTGTTCTCGGAAGACAGCAACGCCTCCTTGGTTTTCTGCAGATGGCTAATCGTCTTGTCGATCTCATCGATCGCCGTTTGGAACTTGCGGCTCGCGATCTCGTAGTTGCGACCGAAATCATTCTTGAACTTTTCCATCTTGGCTTCGAAGTTCGTGACGTCGATATTCTGCTGTTTGTACTCCGCCAGTTCCTGCTTATAGCGCAGCGAACCCATGGCGGCGTTGCGAAGAAGCGTGATCATGGGAATAAAGAACTGTGGGCGAATCACGTACATCTTCTCGTAGCGATAGCTCACGTCCACGATGCCGGCGTTGTAAAGCTCGCTCTCGGGTTCGAGCAACGTGCAGAGCACCGCATACTCACAGCCTTTCTGGCGACGATCGTGATCGAGCTTCTTAAAGAAGTCCTCGTTTTTGTGCTTGGTCGCAGTCTCGTCGTTCTCGTTTTTCATCTCGAACATAATCGAAATGACCTCGTTGCCGCTCGCGTCGCACTCGCGGAAGATAAAGTCGCCCTTGGTACCCTCGGACGCATCGTTATCCTTCTCGAAGTACGCGTTAGGAAACGCCGTCATGCGCAGACGGTTAAACTCGGTCTCGCAGTGCTGCTCGAGCGACTCGCCCACCATCTTGGTGGACAGGCGGACCTTCATGTCCTTAAGGCGCTCAATCTCTTCATCCTTGTAGCGAATCAGGTCATCGCTCGCACGCTTGGCCTGCGCAAGCTCGAGCTCGTGTGCCGCCTTGGCCTGCTCCTCGCGAGAATCGCGCACTGCCAGCTCGCTCGTCAGTTTGGCACGTGCCTCATCGCGCTCACGCTCCGCCGCGGCGACCGCCTCTGACAGGTTCATTTTTGCCATCAGTTCCTGCTCGCGCAGCTGGGCACGCAGGCCCTCGGCCTCTTGCTCGGACTGAGCCTTTGCGGCGGAGAACTTCTCTTGCACCTTCGCACGATAGTCAGTAAGCGCGCGCTCGGCCTCGCTGCGAGCGGCATCGAGCTCACGCTGCGACTCTGCCGCGGCAGCGGCAAGCGCCATCTCCTGGGCTTTGTCCGCCGCGGCGAGCCTGGCCTGCAGCTCGGCAATCTGAGCGTCGCGTGCGGACAGGTCGTTTTGAGCAGCATTGCGTGCCGCCGCCTCGGCAAGCCTGGCTTCATCATCTTTGCGCTCCAACTGCGCACGTAAATTGTCGATCTCGCGCTGAAGCTCGGCATTCTCCTTTTGGGCATCGGAACGGGCCTCAACCGCCGCGCGCTGACTTGCACTCTCGCGCTCTGCGGCAGCGCCCTCGAGCTTAGCGCGCAGCTCGGCAAGCTCGGCATCGCGCTTGGCAACCTCTTGTGCCAGCCGCTGAGCTGCAGCATTCTTCTGCTCGACAAGCTGAGCGTTGCGCTGAGACTCTGCCTTTTGCAAGGCGGCCGTCGAACGCGAGCGTTCAAGCTCCAGCGCCTGCTCGCCCTCGCGCTGGACAGCCTTCACACGCTCATCCAAGTCGCGCGAGAACTCGGCATCGCGCACTTGCTTGACGATATCCGCATAGCCGGACGCATCGACCTTAAAAACTTCGCCGCAATGCGGGCACTTGATCTCGTTCATAGCAGCTCCTCGATGGACGCAAATTTCAACCGCCTACACTCTACCGCGCCGCACGGACAAAAAAGGCGCCGCTGCCATAATGACAACGGCGCCAGAGCCACCACAAAGGTGCCTGTCCCCTTTGTGGTGGTTCGAGAATTACAGTCCAAAGAAGCCCAGGATTTGATCGCGGCTTACGGGTCTGTAGTCGTTGGCATCAAGGCCAACGTCATAGCGCAGGATCGGGCGTTCGCGATCGCGGTTGCGCGCGTTGGTGCGGTCTCCCCTGCTGTGGATATGCCCGTGCAGCATGATGGCGCCACGCGCCTTTCCATTCCAGCTGAGCATGGGGTAATGGCTCAACACCAGGCGATGGCCCTTGGCATAGCCGGGAGCAATCTCCAGGTAATCGCGCACGTCTTCCCAAATCTGCGGTACGTCGGGATCTTCCCAGTCGCCGTCATGGTTACCACGAATGAGCGTCACGTTCTGACATTCGATACGCTCGCGCAGGCGCACCGCCTCCGCCAGGGGCAAACGATAGGTAAAGTCTCCCAAGATATAGAGACGGTCGTCCGCCGCTACGCACTCATTGACGGCATCGATGACCTTGCGGTTCATCTCCTCGACCGAATCAAACGGCCGATCCATATCGTGCAAGATATTCGTATCGCCCAGGTGCAGGTCGGCGGTAAACCACATCATCGTCTATGCCCTCATTTCGCAACGCGTCAAACTCGTGCTAAGTATACAGACGCTCTGGCGCGTCGGTTAGCCAAAGAGCCCGCCGAACAGTCCGCGGCGGCGCTTGTCTTGCTTTTTCGAAGCGTCACCCTGAGTTTTCTTGTCCTGCCGTTTCCTACGGCCCTGCTCCAACTCATCGTCATCGAGTAGCATATCCCATTCAAACGGATCATCCGTCAAATCGAACAGGTCATCGTCGTCAAACATGGCAGCTTCCCTTACCGATTAGCGAGCATCCACCACATAGAGGCCAACGCGCACCTGATGCCACGGGCTGCGCTCGGGAGCAACCTGTTGCACGCGGGCCTCAAATACGTCCTCGTGGCCGTAATACATCATCAAGGACAGCGGGCCGACCTCGTTTCCCGGAACATAGCCAAGCTTGGTGTTGCCGTAATAGATCGCAACCGCCTCAGGGTCATGGGGATTATCGCGCTCGGCACACAGCGTCAGCTTATCGCCCGCTTTAAGATCGCCCAGGACCAAGGCGCCATCGGCATACTGAAATCCTGCAATGTGAAATGACAGAAGAACACGTGAAGGCTCGTACATAGCAGCTCCTCTAACAGCCGGATAAACCGGTGTGTAACCTTATTGAGAAGTCTACGGTCCCGTGCGGACACAAATACATCCTGTCTGCGTCCTTCAATCGTTTGCCTCAACGCTTGCGCGACAGAACGCTTGCAGATAAGATAGGAACACGGATGGCACCCGTTGCCGCGGGTCTTGCCAACTCCGATACACGTTTTCATCGTGAGAAGTGGCCGTCTTCGCTTACGCGGGGGCGGCTATTTCATTCGGCCGATAAACAGACCGAGTTCGATAGCCGCAATCAACAATGCCAATAACGAAATAACATCGCTTACGTTCATACCAAATCCCTTCTAAAGGGAGTTGGCCCATCCGTGCTCCATAACAGTAGTCTAACGCAAAATGCAGGTAATAGGAACACTTGTTCGTATTACCTGCGCCATTTTCTAATGCACAAACATGCGCACGAATTTGTGCTTCCAGCTTGCGTAGGGCGCATACCGAAACGGCACGTCCAGCCAGGTTGCCTTGTTCACGATGCTCTTCTTGTGGCTAAACGTATCGAAGCTCTCGCGGCCATGGTACTGCCCCATACCGCTCGCGCCCATGCCGCCAAAGCCCATATGGCTCGTAGCCAAGTGCATGATGGTGTCGTTGACGCAGCCGCCGCCAAAGGGCACGTAGCGCACAAAGCGCTGTTGAACCGTACGGTCCTGGCTAAAGATATACAGGGCCAGCGGCGTTGGACGATCCGTAATAAACGCTTCGGCCTCGTCTAGGCTCTCAAACGTCAGCACCGGCAAGATGGGGCCGAAAATCTCCTCCTGCATCACGGCGTCATCGGGGGTCACGCCGTCTAGGATCGTCGGCTCAATCTTGAGCGACGACTCGCGCGCCGTGCCTCCCAGCACGACCTTATCGGGATCGATCAGCCCGCGCACGCGCGCAAAATGCTTGGCGTTGACGATATGCCCGTAGTCCTCGTTATCGAGCGGATGCTCGCCAAACATACGGCGGGCCTCTTCCCTGATGAGGTCCAGCAGCTCGTCGTGCACGCGCGCATCGACCAGCAGGTAGTCGGGCGCCACGCAGGTCTGCCCCACGTTGAGCCATTTACCAAAGGCGATACGCCGCGCCGCAACCTTCAAGTTTGCCGTCGCATCCACGATGCAGGGGCTCTTGCCGCCCAGCTCAAGCGTCACGGGCGTGAGGTTTTTACTCGCGCGCTCCATGACGAGCTTGCCGACCGGAACGCTACCGGTAAAGAAGATCTTGTCCCAGCACTCATCGAGCAACGCTTCGTTCTCGGCGCGCCCGCCCTCGACAACCGTCACCAGGCGCGGATCAAATGCCTCTTCACAGATTTGCTTGAGCACCGCGCTCGATGCCGGAGCATAGGCACTCGGCTTGATGACCACGGTATTGCCCGCGGCAAGGGCGCCGGCGAGCGGCTCGAGTGTTAGCAAAAACGGGTAGTTCCACGGAGCCATGATGAGCGTGACGCCATAGGGCACGGCTTGCGTTTT
The DNA here is from genome assembly GCA_902478875.1 of uncultured Collinsella sp. Lineage (GTDB taxonomy): Bacteria > Actinomycetota > Coriobacteriia > Coriobacteriales > Coriobacteriaceae > Collinsella. The sequence continues at coordinate 2,133 of CABSMZ010000058.1, read as the reverse complement.
GCACACACTAATGGCATTGGCGAGGTCGCAGGGGCGCAGGCGCGGGCGGCTCCATCGGGCCATATGCGCAATCTGATGACGAATCTCGGAAAGCGACGTGCCGATCTCGCACATATAGGCCTCGTCATGCGACTTTCCCAAATCGGTCTTGAGCGCATGGGCAATATCGGCCTCGTGGGCCCGCACCGCATCGCGTAAACTCGCGAGCGCGCGACGTCGAGCATCGACATCAAACGTGGCGTGTGTCTTAAAGTAGGCACGCTGTTCGCCGACGATGCGCGCAATTTCCTCGGTGTTCATGGACCCTCCTAATTCTCGTCCTCAAACATACCACCTGCAACGACTTCGTACATATGCTCGAGCTCCAAGCGGTCCATTAGAAGCGGAACGGGGTATAGCGGATTGGCCTCGGCATCGGCATGCGCCGCCATCTCGGGAATGTCAGAGCGGCGAATGCCCAAAACATATTTGGGGATTCCCAGGGCCTCGTTCATGCGGTCGACCCAATCGATAAAGGCCTCGGCCGCAAGACTATCCTGCGCGGTAGCCGGCGCAATGCCCGCCATGTGAGCAAGATCGGCAAGCTTGGGGGCGGCGGCGTCACCATAAGCGCGAAGCATGTGCGGCAGGATGATCGCGTTGGCCAAACCGTGCGGAATTCCGTATCGGCCGCCCAAACTGTGCGCGATGGCATGCACATATCCGACATAGGAGCGGGTAAACGCAACGCCCGCCTTATACGCCGCCAAAAGCATATTGCGACGAGCGCACATGTCGTCACCATGCTCATAGGCCTCGAGCAAATTGTCGTGGATAAGCTGCACCGCCTGTCGCGCCATCTTACGCGTATAGGGCGTGGTGCTTCGCCCGATAAAGGCCTCAACGGCATGCGTCAGGGCGTCCATGCCCGTCTGCCCCGTAATGGAAGCGGGCAAGCCGCACGTAAACTCGGGGTCGTGGACTGCAAAACGCGGGATGAGCACAAAGTCGTTAATGGGGTATTTGTAGTGCGTCTCGTCATCGGTGATAACCGCCGCGAGCGTGACTTCGCTTCCCGTACCGGCGGTAGTGGGAACCGCAATAAGCAGCGGCAGGAGACGATGAATCCGCAGTAGGCCGCGCATCTTGTTGATGGGCTTGTTTGGCTGCGCAATGCGCGCCCCCACACCCTTGGCGCAGTCCATGGCTGATCCTCCGCCAAAACCGATAATGGCCTGACAGGCGCTCTCTCGATACAGGAACGCCGCTTCCTCCACGTTTGAGACCGTGGGGTTCGCACGCGTTTCGGCATAGACCGTAACGCCAATCCCCCTGGATGCGAGCGCCGTCTCGAGCGGTGCCGTGAGCCCCAGACGGGCAATGCCGGGATCCGTCACGATAAGGACCTTCTGAATCGAGCGCTTTTGAAGCACCGCGGGCACATCCTCGGCATGCTCTAAAATGCGCGGCTCGGTATAGGGCAGGATCGGCAATGCAATGCGAAAAACCGTCTGATATGTTCGGCACCAGGCACGACGGGCTAGATGCATAAAGGAAACTCCTTCATTTGTTGATAGGTCAACATTTGCTCGCCCGATTGTACTCAGCAAAGATCGCAGACGGCCTCCCAATCGTTAATCAATCAACATCTTCATATCTCGAAATTGTTTTATTAAAAATCATTCCTAATAGGCTTCACATTTGGTTGCATTTATGGATAATAGAACTCGTCAAGGCGCACGTCCGGAGAGGGCCCTTACGGGACCGGACGAGCGCACAATCGCCATCGATCGAAAGGATCGAATCATGAAGTTTGTTTGCCCCGTTTGCGGTTATGTGGAAGAGTTCGACGGCGACCAGCTGCCCGAGGATTTTAAGTGCCCCCAGTGCGGCGTTCCCGGTTCTCGTTTCCTGAAGCAGGAGGAGGGCCAGCTCGAGTGGGCTGCCGAGCACGTCGTGGGCGTCGCCAAGATGGAGGGCGTCTCCGAGGACATCGTTGCCGACCTGCGTGCCAACTTTGAGGGCGAGTGCTCCGAGGTCGGTATGTACCTGGCCATGGCTCGCGTCGCCCATCGCGAGGGTTACCCCGAGATCGGCCTGTACTGGGACTGTCTCTTATACACATCTCCGAGCCCACGAGACCGTACTAGATCT
>CABSMZ010000057.1 GCA_902478875.1 uncultured Collinsella sp. | reverse complement strand
CAGCGTCAGATGTGTATAAGAGACAGGGGCAAAGGCGTTGCGGCGGGCGTCGCGCACGGAGGCCGCCCCGCCGGGGAGCGCCCAGGTGCGCAAATGCGCGGCGCGCTCAAAGCCGCCAAGGCTGGCAACAAGAAACTCGCCGCCCCAAATGGTCCCATCGGTGCCGGCGCCGGTGCCGTCAAAGGCGATGCCAAGGACGTGCGCGTCGGTTGTAAGCTGGCCCGCGGCGATGGCCTCGGCCATTACGCTCGCGATATGCGCATGATGGTGCTGCACCTCGACGAGCGGCAGATTGCATTTTCGCGCCTGCTCGCGCGCCCACTGGCCCGATAGATAGCTGGGGTGTACATCGCAGGCCAAGGCGGCGGGCGCCAAATCAAAGAGATCTTCCAAGCGCGTGCGCGCGGCGTTCCAGGCATCGAAGGTCCCGCCGTTTTCAACATCGCCGATATGTTGCGACACAAAACAGGTTGCCTTGCCGTTCGTCCCTTCACGCGTGAGCGCAATCGTGGCCTTTTGTTGTGGCCCGCAGGCAAGCACGCAGGACGGAGCGCGGTCGAGCGCCGGCAACGGCAGCGGCTGGGGTGCATATCCGCGAGCGCGGCGCACGGGCATAACGGTGCCGTCAACCACGCGCACCACGGAATCGTCATAGCGCGAGAGGATCGCGCGGTCGTTACCGAGCAACGCGTCGGCGATGCCGGCAGCAACGAGGTGTTCCCAGGCAAGGTCGTCGTCGGTCTCGATGGGTTCTTCGCTCAGGTTTCCGCTGGTCATGACGAGCGCGTGCATGCCGCAGGCTTCTGCCGCGGCAAGCAACAGATGTTGAAGCGGCGTATAGGGGAGCATGACGCCGAGCTCAGGAAGGTCGTGCGCGACAGATGGCGCGAGAGCGAGGATGTCGGGGGAACCGCCGTTGCCCTCGCCAACAGTGCGCCGGCGCAGCAGCACGATGGGGCGGATACTGCCAGCGAGCAGATCGCGTTCAGCATCGTCGATATGACACAGGCGCTCGGTATCAGCAAGACTGCGCACCATGACGGCAAGTGGTTTGTTGCTGCGGCGTTTGCGACGGCGCAACTCGGCCACCGCTTGCTCGTTGGCAGCGTCACAGGCCAGGTGGAATCCGCCCAGGCCCTTGATGGCGACGATGCCACCGCTGGCCAGCAGCTCAACGCAGCGCTCGATGATAGCGTCGCTGGCCTCGCGTGTGGTGCCGACGGCCGGTGTCGCGGACGAATTCCCGCACGCATCGCCGTTTACAGCCTCGCGCCACGTAATATGCGGCCCGCAATCAAAGCAGGCATCGGGTTGCGCGTGAAAACGCCGGTCGAGTGGGTCGACATACTCCGCAGCGCACTTGGGACACATGGGAAAACAATCCATCGACGTGGCCGCTCGGTCATAAGGCAGCGATCGGATGATGGTAAAGCGTGGGCCGCAGTTAGTGCAGTTGATAAAGGGGTAGTGATAGCGTCGGTCGGCGGGATCGAACAACTCGCGCAGGCAATCGTCACAGGTGGCGATATCGGGCGAGACGAGCGTCGTGTGCGCGGTCTGGTCCTGCGACGCCACAATGTGAAAGCCCTGCTCATCGGCAGCGCTCCAGCCGCCAGGCTCCAAATCCGCAATATCGACTCGCTCAACGCGAGCTGCCGCAGGCGCATGCTCAGAAAGCGCGGCAACAAAAGCATCGAGCGCATCGGCCGGAGCGTGCGCCTCGATATGCACGCCGTCGCCCGCATTGAGCACCCATCCGCAAATGCCATGCGCAATGGCCTCGCGATACACAAACGGCCGCATGCCAACGCCCTGCACAATGCCCGTCACATGAATATGCACATGCCGCATGCGACACCCCTCATCAAAACCGACCAAAAAAGGACAGGTTTATTTTGGTAGGTAAAACTTCTAAACCTGCCAAAACAAACCTGTCCCTTTTTGGCAGGTGCGCTGCGGGAAATCCCGCTATAGCCCCAGGCTCTGCTTGGTGGCGGCGCAGGTGAGCTCGCCGTGCTTAACGCCGCGCAGGCCCAGCAGGCGGTCGGCTAGTTCGTAGACGCGCTCGCCACGACCCTTGAGCGCCAGGATTTCCAGACAGTTGTGGTGATCCAGATGCACGTGCATCGTCGATACGATCTCGTCGGTGTAGTCGTGCTGCACCTCGTCCAGGCGGCGCGTCAGATCGCCGGTGTGATGGTCGTAGATCATGGTGAGCGACCCGATAACGTGCTCAGCGGGCGTGCGCATCTGCTCTTTGGCGATCGAGGCGCGAATCAAATCGCGCACGGCCTCGGAGCGGTTGGCCACGTCGCCGCGGCGCGCGATCTGTTCGTCAAAACGGCGCAGCAGGTCGTCCGGTGCGGTAACCGAAAAGCGGACCAGCTCGGAGCCGGAGCCACTACAGTGGCAGCCCGCATCACCGTCCGCCCCGTGCGGATGCTCGTGCTCGTACCCGCAGCCGTGCTCGTGTTCGGCCACCTTACACCAGCTTCACGGAGCCGACGGAGTTGTGGTCGGCCTCGATGGCCTCTTCGTAGCCCTCGAGTGCGTCGTGGGCCTCGTGCAGCGCGGCCATGGCGGCCTCGAGCTTGGCGCCGATGCGTTCCATGTCAAAATTCTCGGTCGCATGCAGCAACTGATGGCTCCATTCGTGAGCGAGCTCGATGGTGTCGTCGACCTGCTTGACGCTCATGGCAAGCTGGCTCATGTTCATTCCAACATCATGCATGGGAAATCTCCTTTTGTATGGGGCAGTTCAGTGGTTCAGATTTTACTACGCCCGCTCTGCGCGCAGCTGCATAAGAAAACGGGTACGAGTCTGTGCGACCCGCACCCGTTCACTGGGGGCTGTTTGTGACTACCATACTATCCGTGGTTGCACTCGGTGCATCCAGAAGTCCGGCGAGCGGTGCAAAAGCGCTCATGGACGGCAGGCAGACGGCAACATGTAACAAGCGTATTACAGATGCTTCTCCAGCAGCGCCTGCAGCCTCGCCTTGGGCAGAGCGCCAACCGAGCGGTCAATCTCCTCGCCGTTCTTAAACACAACCAGCGTGGGGATGCTCATGACGCCATACTTCATGGCCAGGTCCTGGTTGTCGTCGACGTTGCATTTGGCAACGGCAAGCTTGCCCGCCAGCTCATCGGCAACCTCGTCAACGATGGGCGAGAGGGATCGACAGGGCCCGCACCACGGTGCCCAAAAATCGACCAGCACGGGCAGACTGTCGTTAACGATGGAATCGAAGTTCTCGGGGGTAATCTGATTAATGTCAGCCATGGTGACCTCCATAATGCGACGCGGCTCGGCCGCGTAAAACTCAGTACGACCGTGCTTATACCCAGCCGCCCGCAAAGCAACCACTCGCGGCCGGCTCTTTTATATAATGGTGGGCACGCAAACGATTGGAGAGCGCATGCCCACGTCACAAAGCCAGAAAAAAGAAGCCATCGCCCAGGCGGCCGAGCAGGAGCTCGCATCGCTCGCGGGTCGCGGCGTGCGTATCGCGGGCAACGCGTGCTCGCCGATCGTACTAGTCAAAGGCGATTTGGACGAGGCCGAGCGTTCGGGTGGCGAGCTTGCCGCCGGCCCGGATGGCGCGGCGTTGCGCAAGGCGCTTGGGGCCATCGGCTACGCGCCCGAGGATTTTTGCGTGCTGGCAAGCGTCGCCGGCGTGGGTGACGGGGCGGTCGCGACAGGCGAGGGCCTACCGTGCGAGCTGTTCCGCGAGGCGCTCGAGGCCTTGGACCCCGAGGCGGTCTTGCTGCTGGACGATCGCGCGGCCGATACCATGCGCGAGACCTATGCCGACATGCTTGTGGCAATCGACGACTTCGATACCGCTATGCTCAAGCCCGGCTTGGTCGCCCATGTGCAGGGCCGCCGCGTGCTCGCGCTCGACGGCTTTGAGGCGGCACTCACTGACAAAGCCGCCAAGCAGCGCATGTGGGCATACATCAAGCAGCTGACCCCGGCAGCCGCTCCGCTGTAGCGAGGCTGGCGGCAGCCCCTACATCACGGCGCGCAGCTCAAACCGATCGCCGTTAATGCGGAACTGGCAGTTGCCGTTCATGCGCTCCACGGCAAGTTTGATGCTCCTGGTGCCAAAGCCGTGGCCCGCATGCCGGGTCACGGGCATGCCGTCGACCATGCGCGGCGCGCGGTCAAACGTGTTGGAAACTAACAGCAGCAGCTGGGCGTCCTCTAATCGCAGGTCAAAGTCGACGAATCGCTTTCCTTGGGGTGCGGCGCTTGCGGCGGTGATAGCGTTTTCCAAGGCATTTGAGAGCACGCTAAACAGGTCGGCGTCACCTACGTGGATGGTTTCGGGTACGGCGGCGCGCAGGTTGGCGGTAATGCCGTTTCTATTGATATCCGAGTTAAATGACGAAAGCGCGATGTTTACGGTCTCGTTGGCGCAGAAGCGGCGTACGGCGGTGCGATCGCCGGCTTCGCAGAGTTCATCGATGCGTTTGAGCGCCTCGTCGGTGTGGCCCTCCTCAATTAAAGCGGCCAGGCCGCGCAGGAAGTGGCGCATGTCGTGGCGAAGAATCGACAGCTCGCGCCCAGATTGACGCCAAGCCTCGAGCTCTTTGATGGCGACGCTGTCGCGGGTTTCGAGCATCCAGCGCTCTCGCTCGGCGGTTTCCTTTTCTTCGTATTCGCGCAGGTAAACGGCAAGAAACATAAGATAGAAGGCACAGAGCGCAAATGCCAAAAACTCAACCGTCACCACCGAGCCCGAGTGGAACAGCGTGGTGTAGACGTTGGTGGCATAGTCAAAGACGTAATAGACGAGCGGCAGGATTAAAAGGATGCCCAGCTCGGTGGTGCTTTTAATCGCCAAGCGCGGACCGATGTCGCCGGCCCAATGCAACAGGACGGCAAAGACGGCGAGTGTGGTCGCGATGCGCGCCAGATAGTACGCGATCTGAGAATCGGTTGCGGCAAATGCGGCGATGCCCATCCAATTGCTGAACTGGCAGCTCAGATAGGCACTCGTAATGCCGAGCACGGCAAGCAGCGGGCTCAGGCGGTAGCGCGCGCACAAATAGATGACGAGCGGCAGATGCACGACGAGCGGATATACCTGGCGGGCAAAAAGCTCGCCGCCGACGGCATTGGCGAGGCCAAATGCGCATCCGGTTACGGCACCGACCAACACCAGTTCAAGCGCATGACGCCGGTTGATCTCGACACCGCACAGTGCCGCCGAGGCAAAGACGCCAAAGAGCAGCGTCGTGGCGTGGTGGATTGCCCAAAGGACCATTTCGGCCGAGGAGACCATCAGTGTCTCCCACCCTCAAAGCGCGCCGCAAAGTAGGCGTCTTGGAATCCCTGCTTGCAGCTGCGCGAAAGCGGGATGCACGCGCCCGAGCGCATGACGATGTCCGTGCGGTCAAAGTGATCGATATTGCGCAGGTTGACCTGGTAGCTGCGGTGGCATTTAAAGAAGACCGCGTTTTGCTCCAAGCGGTCCTCGACGCTGCGGAACGACTCGAGTGCCTCGATATCGCGTCCGTCGCGCAGGTGGAAGACCACGTGCTTGTTGCGCGCCTCGGCATATTCGATGTCGGACAGGCGCAGGGCGTGGTAGCCAAAGGAAGTTTTGATCACGAGCTCGTCGGTTGCCGCCGGGCGCATGCTCGAAAGCTCGTCGAGTAATCGCGCCAGGCGTTCGTAAGTCACGGGTTTGAGCAGATAGTCGAAGGCGCGGACCTCGTAGGATTCCAGCGCGAACTCGGGCGACGAGGTGAGGAACACCAGGTGCACGGCGGTGTCGGCCTGGCGCAGTTCGCGTGCGGTGTCCATGCCGTTGACGAGCGGCATGATCATATCGAGCAAGATGATGTCGGCGCGCGATGCGGCATGGCGGGCCAGCAGGTCCTCGCCACGCGTGACGAGCGCAACATCGACCGCCGTGCCCGTCTCGGTCGACCAACGGTCGATCATCCGGTGCAGTCTATCTAGAAAAGCGACATCATCGTCGCAGGCAATAATCTTGAGCATTCGGCCCCCTTAAGTAGTTCGATTTTGCCACATTGGGTGCGGACCGCTTGCGGGGGGGGTGCGGACCGTTTGCGCCCCACGGCGTGCAACTCGCGCCAAGCGGTATTGCGGTGGCGAAAGATGCCTCCTGCGCCATCGAGAGCTCAGCTATCCTCAGCTTGCCAGTTCGAATATGGACATGCCACATGACTGAATCTTTATTTCAACTTTACACCTAGGTTTACAGCTGTCTTGTCAGCTGTAAACCTAGGTGTCATACTAAAGCTCCAAGATTCGCCAAAAGAGAGGGGCCTTGATGGCACAGAGCGCGAACATGGATGCATCGGAGCTTGCACGCGACATTGCGGCCGGCCTGGCATCGGCAACGACGGCAACGGAGCGCGCGGCATTGGTGCCCGCAGAGCTCGTCGAGGCCATTCAGCAACTAAAAACCCAACGTGACGCGGTGATCCTGGCGCACTATTACGTGGCGCCTGAGGTCCAAGCCGTTGCCGATTACGTCGGCGATAGCTTCTACCTGGCAAAGCTCGCCAAAAGCCTGCCGCAGCAGACCATCGTGTTGTGCGGCGTGGAGTTTATGGGCGAGAGCGCCAAGCTGCTCAATCCCACTAAGACCGTGCTGCTGCCCGAGCCGGGCGCGGACTGTCCCATGGCGCACATGGTCAAGCGCGAGACGGTCGACGCGGCGCGCGCCGAGTACGGCGACGACCTGGCCGTGGTGTGCTACGTCAACTCCACGGTTGAGATCAAGAGCTGGAGCGACGTGTGCGTCACCAGCTCCAACGCCGTTAAGATCGTGTCCGAGCTGCCGCAGCAGCATATTCTGTTCATTCCCGACCAAAACCTGGGCCGCTTCGTAGCCGAGCAGGTGCCGCAAAAGCACGTCATCCTCAACAACGGCTACTGCCCGCGCCATCACATCATCACCGTCGAGCAGATCGTCGACGCGACGGAGGCCCACCCCGACGCGCTCGTGCTGGCGCACCCCGAGTGCAAGGCCGACGTTCTGGCCGAGGCCGACTACATCGGCTCCACCGCCGGCATCATCAAGTATGCCGAGGAGTCGGACGCGAGCGAGTTCATCATCGTGACGGTCCGCGGCGTGCTCTACGAGCTCGAGCGCCGCTGCCAGGGCACCGGCAAGAAGTTCTACTTCCCCGCGGTGCAGCCCACCTGCGTCAACATGGATCTCATCACGCTCGAGAAGCTCGTGCGCTGCCTGGAGACGGGCGAGGGCGAGGTGCAGATCGGCGTGTCGGACGAGGCTGCCGACCAGGCCAAACTCACGCTCGACCGCATGCTCGAGTACGCAGCACGCTAGAACGATGTGACATGAGGGGGCAGTCCCTTATGCCACATTACAAGGGAGAGGATTCCTGTGGAAACCAAACAATACCCCGACATGGAGTGCGACGTCGTTATTGCCGGCTGCGGCGTAGCGGGCTTGTACGCGGCTCTCAACCTGCCGACGAGCACGCGCGTGATCATGCTCTCCAAGGGCGCTGTCGACGAGTGCGATTCGATGCTCGCGCAGGGCGGCATTTGCGTGCTGCCCGAAGGCTCGGACTACGATGCCTTCTTTGAGGACACCATGCACGCCGGCCACTACGAGAACCGCCGCGAGAGCGTCGACATCATGATTCGCTCGAGCCGCTCGGTCATCAACGACCTGCTAGCGATGGGCGTGGACTTTGAACGCAAGGCCGACGGCAGCCTCGACTTTACCCGCGAGGGCGCGCACAGCCGCCCGCGCATTGCCTTCCATGCCGACATTACGGGCAAGGAGATCACGACCAAACTGCTCCAGGCCGTTCGCAAGCTGGACAACGTGCAGATTTTGGAGCACGTTGCCATGACCGACATCCTGACCGCCGAGCGCGATGGCGCCACGGTGTGCACCGGCGTCGTCGCCGTTCCCGTGGACGAGGGCAACTCGCTTCGTCCCGCCGACGAGCTGGTAAATGCCGCCGAGGGCGTGCATGCCGGCGAGCCGTTTAAGATCCATGCCTGCCACACGCTGTGGGCGACGGGCGGTATCGGCGGCGTGTACGACCACTCGACCAACTACCCGCAGCTCACCGGTGACGCCTGCTACATCGCGCAGGAGCATGGCATTAAGATGGAGCATCTGGACTACGTGCAGATTCACCCCACGGGACTGTTTTCGCCGCAGCCGGGCCGCACCTTCCTGATCAGCGAGAGCTGCCGCGGCGAGGGCGCGATTTTGCTCAATGCCGCCGGTGAGCGCTTTACCGACGAGTTGCAGCCGCGCGACGTTGTCGCCGCCGCCATCCGCGAGCAGATGAAGCAGGACGGCACCGAGCACGAGTGGCTGAGCTTTGCCCCCGTCGAGCGCGATGTGGTGACCGGGCACTTTACCAACATCCGCGCGCGCTGCCTGGAGGACGGTCGCGATATCTTGGACGAGCCCATTCCCGTTACGCCCACGCAGCACTACTTTATGGGCGGCGTGTGGGTCGACAAGGACGGTCGCACCTCGATGCCCGAGCTCTACGCCGCCGGCGAGACGGCCTGCAATGGCGTGCACGGCAAGAACCGCCTAGCTTCTAACAGCCTGCTCGAGGCGCTGGTCTGGGGTCGTCGCGCCGCGTGGTATATGCGTACCGGCGAGTCGCTGGCCGTGGAGCAGGCCGGTGAGCCCGCGCTCGATGGACGCCATCGCGCCCTGAGTTCCGATATCCTTGCAATCGATGATTTGGCCCGTGCTGCCGGCATGCAGGCCGTGGAGGAGTAGAACATGAATCCCATTACCATGAAGCTCGTCGTCGATGATCTGATTTTGCAGGCTCTGCGCGAGGACATTACCTTTGAGGACGTGAGCACAGCGAGCGTGTGTCCCACGGCGCGTCCCGCCACGGTGGAGCTTATCGCCAAGGCCGATGGCATCATCGCGGGCTTGGATGTGTTCGCCCGCACCTTTGAGCTGCTGGATCCGCAGAGCTCTGTGTTGTTTGATGTCGCGGACGGCGACGAGGTGCACGCTGGCGATCACGTGGGCCAGGTGCGCGGAGACGCGCGCGTGCTGCTTTCGGGCGAGCGTGTGGCGCTCAACTACCTGCAGCGCATGAGCGGCATCGCTACTTACGCGCATCGGATGGCGGCTGCGCTCGAGGGCACCAAGACCGTGCTTGTCGACACGCGCAAGACCACGCCGGGCATGCGCGTCTTCGAGAAGGCCGCGGTCGAGATTGGCGGCGGCAGCAATCACCGTTACAACCTGTCGACGGCCGTTATGCTCAAGGACAACCACATCGATGCCGCCGGCGGCGTGACGCGTGCGATCGAGATGGCGCGCGCCCATGCATCGTTTACCACGACGGTCGAGATCGAGTGCGAGAACCTGGACATGGTGCGCGAGGCCGTGGAGGCCGGCGCCGACATCATCATGTTCGACAACATGACCCACGACGACATGGCTGCTGCGATTGAGCTTATCGCCGGTCGCGCCAAGACCGAGTGCTCGGGCAACGTGGACGCCAACAATATCCGCGCCCTGGCTGATCTGGGTGTCGACTACATTAGCTCGGGCGCCCTGACGCACTCCGCGCCGATCCTCGACCTCTCGCTTAAGCACCTGCGTCTGTTGGACGGTAAATAATGGACGCCCGCGAGCGTCGCCGTGCCATTATGGGCGTGCTCGAGGAAGCCAAGGAGCCCGTTTCGGGCAGCGCACTTGCCCGCGAGGTGGGTGTGAGCCGCCAGGTCGTGGTGCAAGACATCGCCCTGCTGCGCGCCGACGGGCACGATATCGTCGCCACCAATCGCGGCTATGTACTACAGGAGGCGGCGAGCAGCCCAGCTGTGCCCACGCGTCTGGTCAAGGTGCGCCACGGCGTGGAGCAGGCGGGCGATGAGCTCACGAGCATCGTCGACGCCGGTGGCGCCGTGCTCAACGTGATCGTCAATCACCGCGTGTACGGCAAGATCACGGCCGACCTGGACATCCGCAATCGTCGCGATGTTGAGCGCTACCTGCACGATATCGAGAGCGGCAAGAGCTTTCCGCTACTAACGGTGACGAGCGGCTATCACTTCCATCGCATTGCGGCAGAAGACGAGCAAACTCTCGACGAGATCGAGGCCATACTCAAGGAGAAGGGCTACCTTGCCGATTTAATGCCCTACGAGGATGATCTCTCGTAGCCGACGCTGCATCTATAAGTTGCGGTGAAATAGTTCCTAAAAGGGGGTGCGGACAGAAAGTTGGACCGCGGGGCGGTCCGGACTGGAGGTTCGCATG
>CABSMZ010000056.1 GCA_902478875.1 uncultured Collinsella sp. | reverse complement strand
ACTTAATGTGGCCTTCGTCTTGCGCAGGACTGTTCGAAATTTTGAGGAAGCACCCGCCCTGCCGGGGCTCCCGGGTTCCCGCTTACGAGAGCGACGTTCTCAGCAACTCGTTGAAGAGCTTCGGGTTGCCCTTGCCGCGGCTCGCCTTCATGCACTGGCCCACCAAAAAGCCGATGACCTTCTGGTTGCCATCGCGGTACTGCTGCGCCTGATCGGCACAGTTAGCCAGCACCTCGTCCACGATCGGCTGCAGCGCGCCGGCATCGCTCACCTGGCGCATACCGCGCTCATCGACGATCTTGTTGGGGTCGTCGCCGGTCTGGGCCATGGCCTCAAAGACCTCGTGCGCCTGGTTGGAGCTGATGGCATCGGTCGCCAGCAGCTTGGCCAGCGCTGCCACCTGAGCCGGCGCGATGCCGGACTCGGCCAGCGAGACGCCCGCGCCCTTAAGGTAGGCGATCATCTCGTTCACCAGCAGGTTTGCAACCGTCTGAGCCTCCTTGCCAGCCATACCGGCAGCGGCGGCCTCAAAGAACTCGGCAAACTCCGGATCGCCGGCAATCTGCTCGGCATCGGCAGCCTTAATGCCAAAGTCGGCCTCAAAACGGGCGCGCTTGGCATCGGGCAGCTCGGGGATCTCGCCACGGCAGCGGTCGATGAACTCATCGTCCAGATCGAACGGCGCCAGATCGGGATCGGGGAACAGACGATAGTCGTCAGCCGTCTCCTTGACGCGCATGACCACGGTGCGCTTGCGGCTGGGCTCCCAATGGCGGGTCTCCTGATAGATGATGCCGCCCTCCTCGAGTACCTCGGCCTGGCGGCAAATCTCGTAGGCAAGGCCGTCGTGCAGGCTCTTAAATGAGTTGAGGTTCTTGAGCTCGGTCTTGGTGCCCAGCTTGGTCTCGCCGCGGCGGCGCAGCGACACGTTGCCGTCGCAGCGCATGGAGCCCTTCTCCATGGAGCAGTCCGAAATGCCCAGCGTCACAAAAATGCGACGGAGCTTCTCCATAAACAGGCGAGCCTCCTCAGGCGTGCGAAGGTCGGGCTCGGTGACGAGCTCAATCAAAGGCGTGCCGCAGCGGTTATAGTCGACGAGCGACTCAGCCGCGGCGGTGATGCGGCCCTCGGCACCGCCCACGTGGACCATCTTGGCGGCGTCCTCCTCCATGTGGATGCGCAGGATGCGGATGGGCACCGTGTAGGAACCGTCCTCGCGACGCTCGGGCATCTGCAGGTTGGACGCGTCGTAGCTGGCCAGGTGGCCGGCGCGCTGGTTGCCCTCGCGCATGGTCGACGTCATGGACGTGGACAGACCCTCGGCGTTGGCCGAAGCGCTCGCCAGGCTCTGGGCCTCGGCCTCGCCGAACGCGCAGTCGGGGCGCTCGGCGGCACCGCGACCGGTCACGTCCAGGTCCAGGTGACCGTACATGGCAAAAGCGACCGGACCCTGCGTGGTTTGGAAGTTCTTGGCCATGTCGGGGTAGAAGTAGTGCTTGCGGTAGAACATCGAGTGACGCTGAATCTCGCAGTTGGTGGCGAGACCGGCCTTGACAATGCTCTCGATGGCGCGCTTGTTGGGCACCGGCAGGGCGCCGGGCAGGCCCAGGCACACCGGGCACACGTTGGCGTTGGGCTCGTCATCGTGGCTGAGCTTGCAGTTGCAGAACATCTTGGTATCGAGTGCGGTGAGCTCGGTATGGATCTCCAGGCCGATCACGGCCTCCCAATCCTGCAGGACCTCGGAAAGCTCCTTCATTACAGCTCGCCTCCCTTTCCGGCAAAATCGGGCGCGACGGAAAGCGCGGGCGCGCCCGTGGCGGCATCGGCAAAGCCGCGCTCCAGGGCGCGGGCAAACGTGAGCAGCTGACGGTCCTTAAACGCCGGACCCACCAGCTGGGCAGAAACGGGCAGCTGAGTGTCCTCGCCCAGGCCCAGCGGCACCGAGATACCGCCGTTGCCGCAAATGTTGAGCGAGATGGTGTACAGGTCGGAGAGGTACATCTGCGTTGGGTCGCTGATCTCGCCAAACTTAAAGGCCGTGCGCGGCGAGGCGGGCATGAGGATGGTATCCACCTTGGCATACGCGGCGTCGTAGTCCTGCGTGATGAGCGTGCGGGCCTTCTGCGCGGCGTAATAATACTTGTCGTACACACCCGAGCTCAGCAGGTAGGCGCCGAGCATCTGACGGCGCTTGGCCTCGGCGCCAAAGCCGTGGGCGCGCGACAGCGAGCTCTGATCGGACAGGTTGGCGCAGCCCTCCTCCTGATAGCCGTAGCGAATGCCGTCGAAACGTGCCAGGTTGGAGAACGCCTCGGCAGGGCCGATGACGTAGTAGGCGGCGATAGCGGCATCCAGGTGCGGCAGGTCGACCTCGACCAGCTCGGCGCCCTGGTTCCGCAGCTCCTGGGCGGCGCGCTGAACAGCGGCCTTGACCTCGGGCGTCAGGCCCTCGGCCTCCATAAACGCAGGGATAATGCCCACGCGCTTGCCCTCGATGCTGTCGTTGAGATGCTCGGTAAAGTCGACGGCGCAATCCTGGCTGGTGCAGTCGTACGGATCGTGGCCCGCGCCGGTAAGCGCGTTCATGGCCAGCGCGACATCCTCGACCGTGCGGCCAAAGGGGCCCACCTGGTCGAGCGACGAGCCAAAGGCAACCACGCCGTAACGGCTCACGGCGCCATACGTGGGCTTAAAGCCCACCACGCCGCACAGCGACGCCGGCTGGCGAATGGAGCCGCCGGTGTCCGAGCCCAGCGAGAGCGCGACCTCGCCCGCGGCGACGGCAGCAGCGGAGCCGCCCGAGGAGCCGCCGGGCACGCGCTCGGTATCCCAGGGGTTGTTGGTACGGTGGAACGCCGAGCTCTCGGTGGAGCTGCCAAAGGCAAACTCGTCCATGTTGGCCTTGCCCATGGGCAGGCAGCCGGCATCGAGCATACGCTGGACGCAGGTGGCGGTGTAGACGCTCTGGTAGTTCTCGAGCATGCGGGAAGCGCAGGTGGTGCGCGTGCCCACGAGGTTCATGTTGTCCTTAATAGCCAGCGGCACGCCCGCAAGCGGGGGCAGCGGCTTGCCTGCGGCACGGTCGGCATCCACGCGCGCAGCGGCCTCGAGCGCAAGCTCGGGCGCCACCTGCAGGAATGCCTGGACCCCGCCCTCGCGTGCCTCGATGGCGGCAAGGAAGGCCTGAGCCACCTCGGTAGCGGTAAAGTCGCCGGCGGCAACGCCTGCGGCGATCTGGGCGGCGGTAAGGGAATCGAAGCTTAGCGCCATTACTCGCTCTCCCCCTCTCCCAAAATGGACGGCACGCGGAAGTAGCGGTCGCGCGCGCTGCCGGCGTTTTCGAGCGCGACGTCGAGCGGCAGGTCGCGCTCGGGCTCGCGCAGGTCATCGCCCATCACGTTGGACAGGCTTCCGATGGGATGGAACGTGGGCTCCACGTCGGGTAAGTCATATTGCAAGACGGGCTCGAGCATCTGGACGGCATCATTCATGTAGGACGTCATCTGGGTGAGCTCGTCATCGGTCAGTGCGATCTTTGCGTACTCGGCGATGCCGCGCACGTCTTTCTCGCTGAGTGCCATAGGCGCTCCCTTCCGCATAACAGATAAACCGCTCTAGTATACAAGGCAACGCCGCTTGGAGCAGGTGCTTTAGCCAAATGCAGCGAAAACGTAACGAGGGCGGCGGGCTGGCAGGCGGCGGGCTGGTGGTTCTGCAGCGAAACCGCACCGTCCATAGCGAAAATCGTCTCGCCCACAACGAAGACCGCGCCGCCCGAAACGCAAACCATCACAACATTCGACGCTTTTCGTCAAAATCGCGATTTTCATCGAATGTTGTGATGGTTTGGAAGCCCCGACCACCACAAAGGTGCCTGTCCCCTTTGTGGTGGTTCTGGAGAATGTCCTATGCCGAGGCCTTGGCCTTGCGGCGTTTGCGGACCGCGTGGATCACGATGTCCAGCAGCAACAGCACAATGGCCACGACCACAATGAGCACGGCAAACTCGCGCTTGCCCCAGTGGCGGCCGGCCAGCGACTTTTGCTTGTCGACGTCCTTTTTGTTGTACTTGGTACGCACGCAATGCACCAGCAGGCGATGGTCGTTTACGCCGTAGGGCGTGCAGGTGACGAGCGTCACTTTGTCGGCGCCGGGCTCGATAGTCAGCGACTCCATCTCCTCGGGCAGCACCACCTCGGAGTCCACCATCTTGTAGGCGAGCGTCTTGTTCATGGTGTGTAGCAGCACCAGGTCGCCGGGCTCCAGCGAGTGGATGTCGTCGAACATACTCAGATTGCGCATGCCCGAGTGCGCGGTGAGCACGCAATGCGTCGAGGTGCCGCCCACCGGCAGGCTCGTACCCTCCAGGTGGCCGACGCCCGCCATAAGGACTTCTTCGCTCGTGCCGTGGTAGATGGGCATGCTCACGTCGATGGAGGGGATCTCGACCCAGCTCATCATGGGGTCGCGGTCAAAGATGAGCTGCTGAGCGTAGGGCTCGATCTGGTCGGCGGGAAGCTCGGTGGCCTCGCCCGCCAGCTGCTCGTTAAAGGAGCGCGCCTGGAGCAGGATGCGCTCGCGCTCCTCGGCAGACAGCGCGTCCACGGTGCTGGACACGGTGCTGATCTGGTTGAACACGCCCGAGGCTTCGAGCCGGTCCAAGATCCACGGCCAGGTCATAAGGCCCACGCCAATAAGGATGATGACGATGGTGATGAGACGGTCGGCCCAGCGCGGCAGCCGCTTGCGGCGGCGCTTAGGTTTTGGTTGAGGTTTGGGCTGGGGGCTTGAGCCGCCGTTGGCCGCGGCGTTATTGCTCTTCATATGTTTGGCGCCCTGCACCATCGCCGGTCACTCCTCCACAACTCAAGTTGTCTAAACAAATAATAGCCGATTAGCGAGCTTCCGCGCCGGACAACGCAGCTTGGCTGCACCGTCCGGGCCACGCACCCACTCAACCAATCAAGCCATATGTTACTTTCATCGTCTCGAGCAACCGCACCATCGTTACGCCCGCAACCCCAATCTGTTTCAGATTGACGTCGCCCACCTCGCAATCTTTAACAAACGCAAGCATATCGTCCTTCAGTTCTCCGCGCAGATCGACACCTTCCGACTCGCCAAGCAGCTGAGCAAGCCTCAACGCATCGCGTTTATGCTTTTTTACCTTCCTCGAATCAACGTTCTCCCCCGCTTCCCTTCTAGCTTTTAGGTCGAGATACGCCTTCGCTTTGAACGGGACAATGTATTCCGTACCCAGGACCGAAACGCCGCCTACGGTCCGAATCCCCTGAAGGAACAAGCTGTAGTAAGCATCGTCCAACAAAATTGCCGAAAGACTGCTTATGTTTTCATCAACGTGAATTGGCGCCACATTAATCCCCTCACGACCCTTTAGAAAGTCGGGACACTTCGCGAAGAGCTCAATCATATGGGGGTAACCCGGCCTCTTTGGCTCTGTAAACCGATAAAAACATGAGCCTTTACCTTCGCCCCAGCCGCAGCGGTAGCCGCCATCACGCACCAAAGTCCATATGGCTTCTGCCGTCTGAGGCAACCGGTCATCGGCGACAATTACCACATCAAAATCGTGAGTCGCCCTAAACGGAAGTCCCGCCTCCGCGAGCAAAATGTCGCATGCTGTGCCGCCGATAAGGGCATACGATCCTGCAGCTTCTTGCATATGCTGCTGAAATTCTTGGAGACCTTCTACAGCGCTTCTCGCCATGGATATTCCTTTCCAAACATGCGATCGACTTCGAGCTGAATTCGTTCATCGTCGATTGCCGCCAAAGATAGCGCAAGCGAAATGTCGTCGACGCGGGAGGAGTCGGCAAACACGGGCACATAGCGCCACACTTGGATCACTGCCGTTTCGTTATCCGGCAACTCCCCGTCTGCGACTTCGAGGTCGCTCAGTTGACGCCATGCACTTCTTAAGACGGCCTTTTGTTCCATACCCGGCGCAGCGAGCATCGAACGCGCAGCGAGCGCCGTCTCCCCGGCGTCAGCAAGATAGTCGATCTGCGGCGTCTTCCTTGCAAAACAGACCTTCGAGACTGGCGAGGAGAGCTCTGCCATGTGCTCGCTGAGCAAAAGATCCACGGCAACAGGGAACACGACGACACGTCGCTCGCGACGCTCGCGCCTCGCGAGCCCCCTGTCGACAAGCTCGGTTATGGCCTCACTCGCGCGGCTTGCCGAAATCCCAAGCGCACGACAAAGGTCATAGGGGCGATATGGCTCCTGGGCTGCTCCCCAGATTGCGGCAGCCTGCGCGTTGGGTGACATCTTGGTCGCGTGATTGTGAAACCAAGCACCGCCCCTCTCCGTGCAGGCTGTGCCCATAAATGGAAGAAAAGCCTGTCTACCTGGGCAGACAAAGGGAATCCCTTGTGCGACCAATGCTTTGCGCTGACGTGCATCAGCATCAGGAAACGAAACGACAACAGGAGTCTCCGCGCGCAAGGCTAGCTGGCTATAGACCCTCTTAGCCTCGGGAAGCCCGACGCCAGTAGGCAAACTTGCAAGCAAAAACGAAAAACCGTTTGCGTCAACAGCGCGGACCTCAATCGCCCGCAGATGCAGCGGCAAGTGTGCGGATCCAGGCCAAGTTTTGGTCTTGGCGGAGAGGCCTAGTGCTTCTTGTAAGTAGATTAGCGCTTCGTTCATTTCCATCGTTTTCGTTTGATTCCAGTTTAAATTGGAATTATACATTATTTTCGGAATTAACGAGCTTCCTCTCATGCATAGGCCCGCATTTGAGTTTTCAAAATGTCCCGGATCGGCGGGGCGATTCGGGATACAATATCAATAGAAAACGACGCACCCCGCGTAAATGTTTGGGAGCGCGGGCGGCCTAGTTTTCAGCTTTTGTTAAATGCCCGGGATCCGACCCCCGGGCATTCTTATTTGCGCTTGTTGCGGCGCAAATGCCTTCCACCGTCCGCACCGCGCGTGCGCCTACGGACCTTAAACCGAACCTCATACGAGTCAAGAAACGCGATGACGAACGTGCCCGCATCGGACGATGGAGGCTGGCTGCGTTATCCCAAAAAGAACGGGGCAGACTCCAGTGCGGAGTCTGCCCCGAAAAGAGAATGGCAAAGCAAGAACGTGGATGGACGAGAAAAGTGTCCGCAAGTCTCATGGCCATCACATCCCACCTGCCAAAGGGATGGGTGAGTGAGCGTTACTCCTGCTCGGACTCCTCAGCCTGCTTACGGCTGCGGATGAGGTGCGCCACGCCGATGCACAGCACCGCGCCACCAGCGATCCAAGTGAAGGTCACGCCGTTAAGACCGGTGAGCGGGAGGCCAACCTGCTTGGTGTTGCCGATGGTGATGTTGACTTCACCAGTTTGGACATTGGCAGCGGTATTTTTCGTAACGGTCAGCGTATTATCACCCGGAGTGTTGTCAAGGGTGCCGAGGGCGACATCGGAACGACGCTCGTCATTCTGAGAAGGACTGACCGTAATCTTCGCAAGTTCTGCCGCATCATCCTTATAATCTGCCTTAATGGTAAAGGTGAAGGGATTAGCAACGGTATATTTGTCGTTTGGCGCCTTAATCTCAGTTACCTTGTAGGAACCAGCATCAAGGCCCTTTACTTCAATCTTTCCTTTATCGTCAGAAGAGAACTTGAGATAATCCGGAATATCCTTGTCGCTAAAGTTCACAAGTTGGCCAGCAACGACCTTTCCGTTTGGACTATTTTTTGAAGCAACATATTGATTCAAAGTGTCCGCATCAGCAGACTGGATGCTAAACTCAGCGCCCTTAAGGCCCTTTTCGGTGCCTTGGTCAACCTTATTGAGGTTAAGCTTGAAGGTAAAATCTCCAGCGCCGCTCTCGACAGACGTGCCTGTCTCCTCGGTAGAAGGGTTGTTGGAGTATTCGAGCTTTACAGTGTTGTAATTGCCTTTCTTTCCATCACTGTCACCATTGCCGGTAACGGCATTCTTATTGAGCTTTGCCCTGTAAAAGACAACAATCTGTGTGTCGGCGTCTACGCCCTGAACATCCTTGAGGCCCTTTTTGTTGTTGTCCTTGTCAACGACAAAGTCGACCGTCAAAACACGGCTGTCGTTACTTGGAGTAGTCAGTTTATAGGCGGTGCCGTCAATCAGGGTGTAATTGCCGCTACTGTCCAATGCGTAAACGTTGAGCGAATCCTTTACGTAGTCGAGGCCATTCGAAAGAGTATCCGTGAACTTGTATGCATAGGAGTCATAGGTGGCGTAGTTATCCGCAACCTTACCGGTAAGCTTGTAGGTCACTTCCTGTCCGATTTGAGAGTTGGCAACGCCAGCCCAACCATTTGTCTGCTGCGTGGGATCAACAGGAGTCGCAGCAAGAATCTGCTTGTTGACAGTGGGGATGCTAGTCTTCTCAGCTACAGTCACGGCTTCGCCGCCCACGAGGGCGAAAATCGGAGACGTACCGGTGTTCTTCTTGTCAGTGCCCAGGCTACTTTCGTTGGTCACAAACAGGTAGTAGCCGTTGCCATGATCGTCGTCAGGACTCCAGGGAGTGCCGGCAACGATATCGGAGTCAACCGGCGTCTCATTCTTTACGGCATTCGCAACTGCGTAGAGAATATTATCGGTCGCGATTCGTGTTCCTTTGGTCGATTCCGACCCCGCGGTGCAGTCTCCCGCATGCGCAGTGATGAAATCCGCGACTTCCTGAGGCGTAGGCTTGTTAGGCAGCTTATCCTCATCCTTCAAGCTGTGATCATTCTCCCAGCTATTAATGGCATTAATCACCTTCGGGCCAACCGTTTCGCTTGCCCACGTAATGTTCTGAGCGGTCTTGCCGCCGTTTTCAACGTCGGTCACCGTAGCCTTGAAGATCTGGTACGCCTTGAACGTGGTGCCATCGTTTTTCTCGGCCTGACTAATGGTGATGCTGTCCGTCGCACCCTCAGCAAACGCCATGGTCACCGGGGCCATTACGCCGCCGAAGCTCAGCGCTGCTGTGAGGCCGGCGGTTACTGCCAGGCGTGCGATGTTCTTACTCATGCTCATCTTCTTTTCCTCCGTTTTCCGTTTGGTTCTCATTCGATCGGTCATCATCTGTCTGTGTCTTAGCATCTACTTCGCTACGTCTCGCCCCGCTCTCTGTGGGGCTGCCAGCTACTCTTTATGGCTGCCACCTCCCCGCTTGACCAGGAGCGCGACCACGATGAGCGCGGCTCCGGCGACCGCTGCGGCGGCCGCGGCGTACATTGCCATATCGCCAGTCGAGGGCATAAAGCCTCCGGTGGTAATGCTAGGGGGTGTGCCGGTGGGCGTGTTGATGAGCGACGCCTCCAGGCTGCCCGTCGACCCGTCCGCGCTGTCGGCGCGCAGGGGCGACTCGGCCGTGATGGTGAGTTTGGGCTTGGCGGCGGCCACCTGGTCGACGTCCAGGCCCTCGGCCTTGACCGTCACGGAGCGCGTGCCCTCGAAGGCAGTGTAGCCCTTGGGCGCCTTGATCTCGCGGACCTCCAGCTTGCCCGAGTCCACGCCCGAGACGGTCACGCGGCCGTCCTCGCCCGTGGTGACGGTGGCCTTGCCCTCCGCATCCCACGTGCCGTCGGCCGCTAGCGTACGACCGCGGTCGTCGGCGATGCTCAGGACCGCCCCGGCAAGCGGCTTGTCGCCGTCGCTGCCGCGCTTGGTGAGCGCGAGATCCCAGGTGTAGGCGCACGCATCGTCGCTCGGCGTGCGGGTGAAGCCGGCGTCGCCGGACTGGTCGGCAAAGGGAGAGCGCGGGTAGCGCAGGTAGACCTCGTTGGGGTTGCCCTTCGCGATGCCGTGGTTGCACGCACTGTTGAGCGGTGCGTTGTACACGGCGACCACGCGGGCGCCCGCGGTGAAGGCGTCGGCCCCGCCGAGCGCGGCGATCAGGTCGCCGGTGCGCACGGTGAAGGTCTTGCCGTCGACCGAAACCCTGCACTGGGCCGTGATATCGGTCCAGCCCTTCGCGGGCTCGGTGCCGACGCGCCCGTCCTTGCCGGCCGAGACGGCGTCGAAGCCGCCGTCCGCACCCGCCGCCACGTATACGCGCATGCTCGCGGCCACCTTGGAGGGGTCGAGCCCCGCGCTCATGGTGTCGACGAACCGCACCGTATAGGTGTCGTAGGCGGTGAGCCCGGCCGGGACCGTGGCAGAGAGGCGCCAGTACAGGTCGTCGGCGACCGTGGCGTCGGCGGCCTTCTGCCATGCGGCGGTGCTGTCCTCCAGCACATGCTTTTGGACCTTGGGGGTCGCCGCCTTGGGCTTGACGGTGACGGCGCTGCCGCCGACCAGGGCCATGATCGGCGCGGTGCCGGCCTGTCTCTTA
>CABSMZ010000055.1 GCA_902478875.1 uncultured Collinsella sp. | reverse complement strand
CGTGGGCTCGGAGATGTGTATAAGAGACAGGGTAGCAGCTGGCAGCGGTGGCAAGGCCGGCGAAGGTGTTGCTGACCATCTTCTCGGTGTCGAGCGCATACATGACAGCCTGACGGACCTTGACGTTGTTCCAAGGCTCCTTGGCGACGTTGAACATGATGAAGCGGGTGCCGAAACCCTGAACGTTATCGATCTTGCAGCCGGCGCTCTCGAGCTGGTCGACGGCGTCAGCGGTAACGAGCTCCATAACGAGCGTGGAGCCCTCCTGCTGAGCGGTAACGCGAGCGGTGGGGTCGGTCAGGATGCTGTACTGGATCTTCTTATCCTCGGCAGCATACTCACCGTTGTACTCGGGGTTGGGAACCAGGGTGATCTCGGTATCGGAGATAGAGTCGTACATCCAGGGGCCGGAGCCGATCGGCTGCTTGGCGCGATCCTCCTCGGTCTGGGTGGCCGGGGTAACGCGGACGATGGCCAGACGATCCTTGAGCAGGGAGAAGTTGGGGACCTTGGTCTTGACCGTCACGGTGCTGGCGTCCTTGGCCTCGATGGACTCGAAGGGCTGGAAGAACGGAGCATAGGTAGCGGAAGCGGCGCAAGCGGTGTAGGAGGCAACGACATCGTCAGCGGTGACCTCGGTGCCATCGGAGAACTTGGCGCCCTTGCGGATGGTGACCTCGAAAGTGGTGTCGTCCACAGACTTGGGATCGTCGGTGGCGAGCTCTTTGAAGGTGCTGTAGTCGTGGTAATCGATGCCGTAGAGGCCCTCGACGACGTGCCAGTTAGCACCCAGGCCCACAGCGGAGCCGGTGCTGGCGGGATCGAAGCTGGACGGAGCGTAAGCGGAACCAGCGGTGATCACGCCGCCGCCACGGTTGGCGGAATCGGTGGAACCGGAAGCGGAACCCTCGTCGCTAGAGCTGCCACCGCAGCCGGTGAGACCAAGCCCTGCGACAGCAGCGACGCTGCCGGTGAGGCCGAGGAACGAACGCCTGGACATACCCTTGTTGATGATGGCCATGTCTTCTCCTATCAATAGAGAATCTTACCCGGGAGCGCCTAGACGTGCCCCCGCGCAACTTGCGGACGATATATACCTTACCTACCGACGAACCCAACTGAGGTGCCGCGCTCGGCGACCGATACACACATACGCTTGAACGGTATTTGCTACCGTTCACCGAATTCATTGACAAACGATTCGCCAGACAGTATGTATCGACGAGGTGAGATATCAGTCTTCGTCAACCCGCAGGATAGCAGGGTTGTTCACCATGGCTAGTCAAACGTTTTAGCGTCAATTAAACCCGAAATCGGCTGGTAATCGCCGTGAAATAAATGATTGAAAATCACGCAATCATGTATATCAGTTGTTTAGAGGCGTGTTTAGTTTTCGGATTGCTTTGCCGCCGCCTCGGCGCGCTCGGCATTCCATGCAACGAGCGCCTCGTGAACCGCTTTGGCGACATCGGCAGGAATGCCTCGAACTTCCGCGATCTCTTGCTCGCTCGCCGCGCGCAAACGCTTCATCGAGCCAAAATGGCGCATAAGGGCACGTTTTCTGGTGGGTCCCACGCCTGGAACGTCATCGAGTACCGAAACCGTCATGGCTTTATCGCGCAATTCGCGATGGAACGTGATGGCAAAACGGTGCGATTCATCGCGCACCTGTTTAATTAGATAGAGCGACGCGGACCCGGTCGGCAGCACGACGGGAGTCTCGTCCCAAGGCACGAAAACCTCCTCATCGGCCTTTGCCAAGCCACAAACTGGTATATCGAGCCCAAGAGCCTCAAGTTGCTTGATCGCAGCGGTCAATTGCGGCTTACCGCCATCGACAACGAGCAAATCGGGGCGCGAGCCAAAGCGCTCGTCGGCCATGCGCTCGGGAGCATAACGTCGTCCCAAAACCTCGGACATCGACACGAAGTCGTTTGCCTCGTCCAATTCGGCCTGAATTTTAAAACGACGATACTGACTCTTGTCGGCGCGCCCGTTGGTAAACACCACCATCGAGGCGACCGTAAAGGTGCCATGCAGTGTAGAGATATCGAAGCACTCGATACGCAACGGCGGCGATGGCAGCGCCAACGCACTTTCGAGCTCCAGGAGCGCTTGATTGGTGCGGTCGTCAGCGTACCCCGTTCGCATCATGTAGCGCATGAGGGCATGGCGCGCATTTTTGGATGCCATATCGAGCAGACGGTGCTTTTCGCCACGCTGCGGCCTATGGAGATGGCAGGAACGCTCACGCTTGCCCGCAAGCCACTCCCCCAGCGCTTCCGCATCCTCAAGCTCGACGGAAAGGTTGACCTCAGCTGGAATATCAGCCGTCTCGTCGTAATAGCGCTTAAGAAAGCCCGACTGGAGCTCTTCCTCGTCAACATCAAGACCCTTGTCGAGAATGAACTCGCAGGTGCGAACTGTTCGGCCCTCGCGAACGACGAAGACGCAAGCGGCGGAGATGGTCTCCTCGCGATAGAAACCGATGACATCTATATCGACACTGGAGGGAAAAACGACTTGCTGACGATCGTCCAGACCCCTGATGACCTCCAAACGACGTTTGACGCGTGCCGCGCGCTCAAAGTCGAGCGCCTCAGCGGCATCCGTCATCTCGGAGGTCAGCTCATCGACGACATCCTTGCGATGGCCCGACAAAAAACGTTCGACACGTTTGACGTTCTTGGCATAGTCCGTAGGAGAAATCGCGCCGACACACGCACCCGGGCCGCGCCCGACATGGTAGTCAAAGCAGGGACGCCCGTTTTGCGCGCAAATCATATTGACGATGTCTTCCTCGCCCCTGTGGGACTCGACGATACGACGACAACGACGCCACTCCGCACAGGATGCGGAGCAGATGGGGATAACCTTGCGCAGCGTATCTATCGTCTCACGTGCCGCACGGCTATCGGTATAGGGACCAAAATAACGCGTTCCCGGCTTATGACGCTCGCGCGTATATTTGATAGCGGGATACAGGTCGCCCTTTGTAATGGCGATAAAGGGGTAGCTCTTGTCATCCTTGAGGTCGACGTTAAAGTACGGATGGTACTGACCAATCAAATTGCGCTCGAGCACCAACGCCTCGTGCTCGGTCTCCACCACGATATAGTCAAAGCTCGCCACCAGCTGCATCATCAGCGGGATCTTTTGACGCTCATCCTGCAGTGTCACGTACTGGCGCATACGGGAACGCAAGTTTTTTGCCTTGCCCACGTAGATGACATCGCCCTTGGCATCCTTCCAAAGGTAGCATCCGGGCTGTGTGGGAACGCGCGAAACCTGCTCGGCAAGCGTTGGAATGTTGTCGTGACCGGCCACACGCACCTACTTGCGACGAAGCAGCGCCGAGACCTCAGGCATCTTAAGGACGACGGCAAGGCCAAAGGTAACAGCAAGCGAGACGACACCCGCAACGCAAACGTAGCCAAGAGTAATCAGAATCGAGCCGCCAAGTGCCCCGACAAAGTGTTCAAGCACCCACATGACGCCGGCGCCTGCGGCAGCACCTAGGCCACCGAGCAAAAGGCCAAAGAAACCGCCATGCAGGATAGATTTGACCTGAAGGCCACGCAGGCGACGACGCAGCCACCACAGCGAACAGCCGACCAAGATCACGTAGTCGACAACATACGAAAGCGCGATTGCCGGCATACCGAAGCCCAGCACAACGCCAAACAGCAGAACCGAGCCGGCCTGGCCGATGGCAGAATACAGGCAATAGCGGCTATAGGGCTTCATGTCGAGCAAGGCAGAGAAGCTCTTCTGCATCAACACGACCACGCCGTAGAGCGGCAGCGAGAGCGCCAGGTAGACAAGGTACTCGGACACCAGCGCCACTCCGGATTCATCGAACTTGCCAGCACAGTAGATCATGTTGAGCGGACGTGCGAAGACAATCAGGTACAGTGCGAACGGAATCAGGAAGAACAGCATCTGGGCGACGCCACGCGAAATGCCCGTGCGTACGCTGTCGTAATCCTTCTCCTGTGCGTCGTGAGAGAGCTCGGTATAGAGCGCCGTCGAAAGCGAGGCGGCAATCAGCGCGTAGGGCAGCGTGTACCACAGGCGCGCATAGGCGATGACGGAAGGACCAGTCTCGGGCTGGACCACCAGCGCGGCAGCGTTGGTGATAGAAGTCGAGACAAACATGCACACCGTGGCGAGCAGCGTCGGGATACCGAGCGCAATCGTCTGGCGCAGCGCGGGGTCCTTAAAGTCGATATGGATATGGGGATGCACGCCGTGCTTGCTAAGCGCGGGAATCTGACATGCCATCTGAACAAAGACACCGAGGGTCGTACCGGCCGCAATCAAGATGATGCCGGCACGTTCGCCAAACTGTGCGGACACGGGCGCAAAACCCATAAAGCTCGCAATGACGATCACATTGTTGAGGACCGGGGCAAACGTCGACCAGAAGTAGTCGCGGTGTGCGTTGAGAACGCCCGAGAACACCGAGCCCAAACCATAAAACAGAATCTGGATGGCAAAGAAACGGAACATGAACGCAGCGGTATCCATGCTGCCGCCGTCACCCGAAAGGAACGATTGCGTCCAGATAAAGCCCGGGGCGAACACGGTCCCCAGCAACGAAATGCCACCCAGCACCAAAAGCAGAATGCCGAGCAGGTTGCCCACGTACTCGTTCGAGGCCTCGCGACCCTGCTCACGCCTCACGCCCATGTACACGGGCAAAAACGCCGTCACGAGCATGCCGCCCATCACGAGTTCGTAGAGCATATTGGGCAGGTTGTTGGCGACCTGATAGGAGGACGAGAGTAGCGACATGCCGATAGCGGCCGCCATTGCCCACGTGCGGATAAAACCGGTGACGCGAGACACAATGGTCAGGATGGTCATAAGCCCGGCGGAACGACCAACCGTGGAGTAGTCCGACGAGCCCATGTCGTCAGTGTCATCTCGCGACGAAGAAGCTTCGGATGAGGGTGTCTGAGGCGCAGATTCTTTTGCAAAATGAGCTCCGCGCTTCAATTCTTCCTGCGGCATCGCTCAGTCCTCTCTCGTAATCGCGGCAACCGTCGCCCCGCAAAATGCAATTAAATCATCGGGTGCAAGCTCGAGCTGATAACCACGCTTGCCTCCCGAAATAAAAATGGTATCCCAAAGGACACATGTCTCATCAATGAGCGTCCGGTAGCGTTTTTTCATACCGACCGGGCTGCAGCCGCCGCGAACGTAGCCAGTCGCCGCAAGCAAATCCTTCACATGCATCATGGCCAAGGACTTCTCCCCCGCGGCACGCGCGGCGGACTTTAGATCGAGCTCGTCGGCAACAGGGATACAGCACACGACATAGTCGTTGGACGGTGTCACGCAGACCAAAGTCTTAAATCCTTGACCGGGCTCCTCGCCAAGCTGCTCCGAAATCGCGACACCCAGGCCCACCGACTCATCACCATCGTCTTCGTACGTATGTAGAACATAGGAAATGCCGGCGCTTTCCAGCTCGCGCATCGCATTGGTTTTTGGCGTCTTTACAGCCTTTGCCATGACATATCCTTTCCCTCGCATTCGGACGCAAGGATTAAGTATATGTCCAATTCGGCTGCATACGTCACTTCGGCACAGCAAGCGCCATCGAATCACAAGGAGTCGATGGCGCCCATAAACTGAATCGCCTATTTATTGAGCATCAA
Source organism: uncultured Collinsella sp. (assembly GCA_902478875.1). GTDB lineage: Bacteria > Actinomycetota > Coriobacteriia > Coriobacteriales > Coriobacteriaceae > Collinsella. Next base: position 4,724 of record CABSMZ010000055.1, on the reverse strand, counting down.
GTTGAGCCTGACGCTCCCGGTCACGCCTGAGCAACGGCGCCAAAAACTTGCCCGTATAACTCTGCGGACAGTCCGCAACCTGCTCCGGTGTGCCCGAAACCACGACGGTTCCGCCGCCGTTACCGCCCTCGGGACCCATATCGATCAGGCGGTCGGCAACCTTGATGACATCAAGGTTGTGTTCAATCACCAGCACCGTGTTGCCCGCATCGACCAAGCGCTGCAGCACATCGAGCAGCTGGCGGACGTCCTCAAAATGAAGGCCGGTCGTCGGCTCGTCCAAAATATAGAACGTCTTGCCCGTCTGGCGTCGATGAAGCTCCTTGGCGAGTTTCACACGCTGCGCCTCGCCGCCCGAAAGCGTCGTGGCGGGCTGGCCCAGGCTCACGTAGCCCAAGCCTACATCGTACAGCGTCTGGAGCTTGCGCTTAATCTGCGGGATATTCCCAAAGAAGGCCAGCGCCTCGGTGACGCTCATGTCGAGCACGTCCGAGATGGTCTTGCCACGGTAGGTGACCTCGAGTGTCTCGCGGTTGTAGCGTTTACCGCCGCAAACTTCGCAGGGAACGTAGATATCAGGAAGGAAGTGCATCTCGATCTTGATCTGCCCGTCGCCCTTGCACGCCTCACAGCGCCCGCCACTCACATTAAAGGAGAAACGACCCGGCGAGTAGCCGCGCGCCTTCGACTCCGGCGTACTCGCAAACAGCGCGCGAAGATCATCCCACAGGCCGATATAGGTAGCAGGGTTGGAACGCGGCGTGCGGCCAATCGGCGACTGGTCGATATCGATAACCTTATCGATACACTCGATGCCCTCGATTTTCTTATATGGACCCACAGGGCGCGTCGAACGGTGAATGGCATTCGTAAGGGCAGGCGCAATGGTATCGGTAACCAGGGAGCTCTTGCCCGATCCCGACACGCCGGTAACAACCGTAAGCGTACCAAACTCGATTTTGGCAGTAACGTTTTTGAGGTTGTTGGCTCGAGCGCCCGTAATTTTAAGGCAGCCGCGACCGGGCTTGCGCCGTTCATCAGGCACCCGGATCATTCGTTTGCCGGTCAGATAAGCGCCCGTCATCGACTCAGGACACGCCATGATATCGGCAGGCGTTCCCGCCGCGACTACGTGTCCGCCGTTGACGCCGGCGCCGGGCCCCATGTCGATCACGTAATCGGCGGCACGGATTGTATCCTCGTCGTGTTCGACGACGATAACGGTATTGCCGATATCGCGCAGGCGCTCGAGCGTCTTGATCAAGCGCTCGTTGTCACGCTGATGAAGACCGATCGAGGGCTCGTCCAGAATATAGAGCACGCCCATGAGACCCGCGCCGATCTGCGTTGCCAGGCGAATACGCTGCGCCTCGCCACCGGAAAGCGTCGCCGAGGCACGATCGAGCGTCAGATAGTCGAGTCCAACATCGACCAGAAAACGCAAGCGCTCCAGGATTTCCTTGACGATACGGCCGCCGATAAACTGTTGGCGCTCGGTGAGTTCCAGGCCCTCAAAAAACTCGAGCGATTCACGGCACGACAGGCAACAAACCTCGTAAATGGACTTGCCGCCCACGGTGACGGCGAGCATCTCAGGGCGCAAACGAGCGCCGTGGCAGCTCGAGCACGGCTCCTCGCGAATGTACTTCTCCAGGCGCGCCTTGGTGTTCTCGTTCGTCGTCTCGGTATAGCGTTCGTACAGGATGTTGCGAACGCCCGAAAACTTGGTATCCCACTGGCTGCGACGTCCGTCGAGCTTTTGGTAGTCGACCGAGATCTTCGTATCGCCCAGGCCATCCAAGAATGCACGACGCACGCGAGGGGGCAAGTCCTCCCACGGCGTATCGGTGCTCACCTTAAAGTGTTTGCAGACCGCAGCAAAAATCTGCGGATAGTAGTTCGAGTTGCCAAACAGGCTACCAAAGACTCCGTCGGCAATGGACTTCGAGGGGTCCTCGATCAACGCCTCGGCATCAACGGTTTTCTTAAAGCCCAGGCCGTCGCACTCAGGACATGCGCCATAGGGAGCGTTGAACGAAAAATCACGCGGCTGAAGATCGTCAATGGAGTGACCATGCTCCGGGCACGCCAAGGCCAACGAATACTCCAGCAGCTCGCCCTCGGTCCCCTCGGGAGCATCACGATCGGGCAGCATGTACACGTTTACATTGCCGTGAGCCAGCGCGGTCGCCTGCTCAACAGACTCGGCGATACGGCCCAGAGAGTTCTCACGGATCACGATGCGATCGACTACGACCTCGATATCGTGCTTGAACTTCTTGTCCAGATCGATCGGATCGTCGAGCGAGCGCACTTCACCGTCGACACGCACGCGGCTAAAGCCCTCGGCGCGAAGGTCCTCAAACAGTTTGGTGTACTCGCCTTTTCGCCCGCGCACCACCGGTGCCAGCACAAACGCGCGGCGGCCCTCCCCCGCCGCCAAGACCTTGTCGGCAACCTGGTCGGTCGTCTGACGCTCAATGACGCGGCCGCATTCGGGACAGTGCGGGGTGCCCACACGGGCGAACAGCAGGCGCAGATAGTCATAAATCTCGGTTACGGTGCCAACCGTCGAGCGAGGGTTTTTAGACGTCGTCTTTTGGTCGATCGACACCGCCGGCGAAAGGCCGTCGATTGAATCCAAGTCGGGTTTGTCCATCTGGCCCAAGAACTGGCGCGCATAGCTCGAAAGGCTCTCGACGTATCGACGCTGGCCCTCGGCATAGATAGTGTCAAATGCCAGCGAACTCTTGCCCGAGCCAGAAAGACCGGTAATGACCACGAGTTGGTCGCGCGGAATGGAAACATCGATATCACGGAGGTTGTGCTCACGAGCGCCGCGAATAACGATAGAAGAATCAGACATGGAAGCTCCTTGCCTCCTATTGCATCGAATCATACTGTCGATGAGTTTAGCGCACTCGACGCGCACAGATGTTCGTAATACAAGATTCGCAGACCTTTAGCTTTGCGTATCGGGCGCTTCGTTTCTCGAGATGCCGTGGAAAGGTTACAGTAATCTAATACTGAACTTAATTTGCCGTAACAGAGGAACGTCCATGACCGAAGATATCCCCCTTGAAATCACTTCGAGTGACATGGCCAATCTGCCCATATTCATCGCCGTCCTTATCGTGGCCATCATCGTCGTGCGCGTGTATTTTTCAATCAAACACAATGAAAAGCCGCCCATTGCCCGCGTCTTTTGGTGCGCGACGCTCCTCATCCCGCTCGGCATGGTAGCTGCATGGATTACGAATCAATTGCTCGTAAATGAGGACAGTTCCCTATGGGTCCTTTCTTATTCGGCGCTCGGTGCTGCCGCCGTCGTACTGCTTGTCGAGCCCTTGGTTTCGGGACTTATCGACCAAACCGATCTTGAGACGGGAACGGTTGCCTGTATTTGCCGTGACACCCTTGTCATCGCCGCTGTTTCAGCGCTCTCGTTCGTTTCACTCGAAATTGCCTGCAACGAAACGTTCTATCACATTCCCGCCAACTCATTCGGGTTTTCCGTCGGGCTGCTCGCGACGGTTCTGCTCTCCCTTTATCTGCTGGGACAGCGTCATGGAGGCGTCATGGCCCTCGTGCCCGTCGTCTGTTGCATCCTTGGCATTGCCGAGCACTTCGTCATAACGTTTAAAGGCGAAGCCATCCTGCCAAGCGATATCTTGGCCCTTGGCACTGCAATGGAAGTGAGCGAGGGATACGAGTTTACCTTTACCGCCGGAATCGTAACCTCTCTCGCCCTGCTGGAGATTTCCCTGGGGCTTCTTTCGCTTATCCGACCGCGAAAGCTCCGTACGTCCACCCATGTCTTCCCCGCAATCGCCGCTAACCTCTGCGCTTTTCTGTTAGTGACCGTTGTGGGGCTCTCGGGCTTTTCCAGCATCGACTTGGAGCAGGCGCTGGATTTTGGATTTGACCGTTGGCAGCCCATCACCACATATACGTCTCAGGGTTTTATCACTTCGTTCACCGAAATGGTCAACGAGTTGCCTATTGAGAGGCCCGAAGACTATACGCCCGATGAGGCGCAGAGCATCGAGCAGGAGCTCGCCGCCGCCTACGACAACACGTATGGCTCGAGCGAGCAGCGCGCGGCGGCCGTTACCCAGTTCAATGAAATCAAGCCGACGATTGTTGCCGTCATGAACGAGAGTTTTAGCGACCTTTCGTGCTTTGAGCAGCTCCAGGCGGCCGGGTACACCGGCCCCGCATTCTACAACTCGCTTCCCGACACACTTGTTCGCGGCACCATGCTCGCTTCGGTCGCCGGTGGCGGAACGGCGAACTCCGAATTCGAATTTTTGACCGGAGCGACAACGGCCTTTGTCGGATTAGGCAAAATCCCCTATCAGCTATATCAGATGAACGGTGTCAACAGCCTGGCAAAGGACCTTAAGGAGCTTGGGTATACCGCTACCGCTATGCACCCGCAAAACCCCGTCAACTACCATCGAGATAAAATCTATCAGCAGCTGGGCTTTGGAGATTTTCTTTCAATCGGCGATTTCGAAGGTGCGCCCTGTTACCATGCCGGCGTATGCGACTACGCCACCTACGACAAGATACTCGACCTGCTTAGAACCGACGAAGCCCCGCAGTTCATCTTTGACGTCACAATGCAAAATCACGGCGGCTACGACTATGGCACCGTTCCCGCCGAGGAGCTGACAAACCTGTCTCTTATACACATCTGACGCTGCCGACGACGGAGAGAG
>CABSMZ010000054.1 GCA_902478875.1 uncultured Collinsella sp. | reverse complement strand
CCACAAAGGTGTCTGTCCCCTTTGTGGTGGTTGGCGGTTTGGGCGGGCAGGTATCAAAAAGTGTCAGACGGGGGCGGCTGCGGGGCGCCTGTGCGCGAAAAGAAGTGTCGGCCTGCGTCGCTGTCGTTGAGCGAGGTCCTATTTGCGGGGATACTGAAGCTACGACAAACAGCGTGTGAAAGGATCGATGTATGGCTTTCCGTAAAGACTTCCTGTGGGGCGGCGCGACGGCTGCCAACCAGTGCGAGGGCGCCTACGACGTGGACGGCCGCGGCCTGGCCAACGTGGATGTGGCCCCGCACGGCCCCGAGCGCTTCGCGGTGGTCTCCGGCCAGCGCAAGATGCTCGACTTTGAGGACGGCTATTACTACCCCGCGCAGACCGGCATCGATTTCTACCACCGCTACAAGGAGGACATCGCCCTCTTTGCCGAGATGGGCTTTAAGACCTTCCGCATGAGCTTGGCCTGGACCCGCATCTTCCCCAATGGCGACGAGACCGAGCCCAACGAGGCCGGCCTGGCCTTTTACGAGGACGTGTTCCGCGAGTGCCAGGCGCACGGCATCGAGCCGCTCGTGACCATCACGCACTTCGACTGCCCGATCCATCTCATCAAGGAGTACGGCGGCTGGCGCAACCGCAAACTCATCGACTTCTACAAGAACCTCGCGACCACGATCTTCACCCGCTACAAGGGCCTGGTGAAGTACTGGCTCACCTTCAACGAGATCAACATGATCCTGCACCTGCCGTTTATGGGTGCCGGCCTGGTTTTTGAAGAGGGCGAGAACAAGGAGGCCATCGAGTACCTGGCCGCCCACAACGAGCTCGTCGCCAGCGCTTGGGCAACCAAGATCGCCCACGAGATCGACCCCGAGGTCAAGATCGGCTGCATGCTCGCGGCGGGTAGCTACTACCCCTACAGCTGCCGTCCGGGCGATGTGCGCCAGGCGCAGCTCGACAACCAGGACAACTACTTCTTTGTCGACGTCCAGAGCCGCGGCTACTACCCGGCTTATGCCGTCAAGAAGCTCGAGCGTCTGGGCATCGACGTCGGCATGACTGACGAGGACCGCGAGATCCTGGCCGAAAACACCGTCGACTTCATCAGCTTTAGCTATTACAGCACCCGTTGTTCCGCCGGTGCCGATAACCCTGATGTCGAGCGCACCCAGGGCAACGCCTTCGCCGGCGCCAAGAACCCCTACCTGCAGGAGAGCCAGTGGGGCTGGGCCATCGATCCGCTGGGCTTCCGCATCACCCTCAACGACCTGTACGACCGCTATCAGAAGCCGCTGTTTGTGGTCGAGAACGGTCTGGGCGCCAAGGATGTTGTCGAGGAGGATGGCTCCATCAACGACGACTACCGTATCGACTACCTGCGCCAGCACATCGCCGCGATGCGCGATGCAGTGACCGAGGATGGCATTGACCTGCTGGGCTACACCACCTGGGGCCCGATCGACCTGGTGAGCGCCGGCACGGGCGAGATGTCCAAGCGCTACGGCTTTATCTACGTCGACCGCGACGACGCGGGCAACGGCACCCTCAAGCGTTCCAAGAAGAAGAGCTTTGACTGGTACAAGCACGTCATTGAAACGAATGGTGAGGATCTGTCCTAAGGAAGCCGAGACACTCAACTTCAGAGTTTCCTAACCAAAACGCCCGGCGAGCAGTTAATGCCCGCCGGGCGTTTTGTTAAAAGAAGTGAAAGCACTCATTGGGGACGTACTTAAATGACCAGTCAAACAAGAACGTCCCCAACGACTACTCATTTAAGTCTGTCCCCAATGAGTGCCCCAAAGTGAGAGTGGATAATCTGCCGTTTTTGGCCTGTTTGGGGGCTCAAAGTGGGAGATTATCCACTCTCGTCATTTGGCCGGCACTTGGGGGCACTTCTTGTTGAGTGTGAGCGCCGTCGCTGCTACGCGACGGTGATGGCGACCTGGGCGTAGCGGGTGCAGGGGCGCTCGGCGCGCGTCTGTACGGTGAGGGTGAGAACGAAGCGGTCACCGGGGTGCGCGTCGGCGGGCACGATGAAAGCGGTGTCTACCGTGCATTCTTGCCACATCGACAGATCCTGGACGCCTGCATAGCTCGATGGGTCTACGGCCACATCCCAATGTGCATCGAAGCCCTTGTCGTCGGGGTCGACGATGGTCGCTGTAAGGTCGACGCGCTCGCCGGCTGTGGCGCTGCGGTCGGCCGTGACCTCGACAACATGTGCCGGATGCGAGCAGGCTGCCGGATCATGGGCACACCATTGCGCGCGGGCGGCAAAGTCTTCCTGATAGGCACGCAGGTAGGGATTGAGATTGTCGTCTGCGGGCGTGCCGATGGAGGCAAAACCGGCGGGCGCGTTCGCATCGGGATGCCCATCAAAAAACATGCGTCCCAGCAGCGTATCGAAGCCGCGGTCGTCGATACCGCGCAGGCCAAACGGCAGCAGCGGAATATAGGTCATGCTGTCGCCTTCGGCCATAAAATCGCCGCGCTCAAACTGCACCGCGGGCATGCCTTCCAGGCCCCAATCCAGACGGGCATGCTTGCCAAACTGAAAGCGCTCAGGCTCGTTTTCGTAGACCTTACCATCGCCATAGAGCATATAGCGTGCCATGAGGGGTCCGTTGCCCTGCGTGAGATTCCGCTCAGGCCAAGGAGCCTTAAACAGCGGCAGCGTATCGGGCTGAGCTGTTTTGGCGTCGAAATAGTTGCCATACATATAGGGCGTACGCCAAAAGATGAGTTCGGGAAAGAGCTCACGTCCATGGTCGAGCCACGAGTTGTCCTGCCCCACGCCATCGGCAACGCCCATCACGCGCACCTTCTGATAGACCCGCTGCTGCACGGCGGGCCACTCGGGCGTGGCACGATAACGTTCGGCAATACTCATGAGGGCACGAACGATTGTATTCATACCGCCCCAGCTGAGCAGCCACAGCGTGTGCGGGTCGTCGTCCATGATGGCGTCGGCGATGACGCGCGAACCGGGCGTTTCCTCGCGCACATCGCCCTCGAAGGCAACGTTTCCCACAAACGTGTGCTCAATCATCTGAGCCGGCGTAGGAAACGGCGGCTCACCGGCCGCGGCCGCATTTGCCTGCAACTGCGGCCAAGCCTGGGCATATTCATTGCTCCAGAGGCTCTCAATCCAATGCTCGGGAAACGGCCGATACTCACGAAGCTCGCCGGCTAGCGGATCGGGCTCATGAGGCACAACAGCCCACTCATAAGAGCGCCGCCCTTTGGTCCGCCAATGTGGATTCACCTCACCCAGCGTATGGATGCCATCGCCAAGAAAGTGATACTGCGAAGCCGTGTACACCACAGCCTGAACATCAAGCAAGTTAAGATACAGAGCCAAATGAACAAGAGAGTTCATATCATCGACTTCCATATCGGTAGTAACAATCACCCGAGTCAAATTCTGAGACATAGGAACAGCTCCAACCAAAAAAATTCAGCCAGTTACGCGCAAGGCAAGACGGGCCCACACCCCTCATCGCCACCGATCCGGCGTGCTGCCGGAAGCGCCCGGCCAGGGCCAACGACAATGGCAACGCAGCGGGGACCGGGGCTTAGTTTTGCAAACATTCCGCAGGGGGCATGGGCCGGCGCAGCGCGAAGCGCAAAGCGCCGACCCATGCATGCCCGAGGACGTTTGCAAAACTAAGCCCCGGTCCCCGCGCTGGGACGGATTACCGTTTGACCCTGGCCGACCACTCCCAGCAGCCCACCGGCTCGCCGTCGATGAGTACGTTGCCCCCGTCGAAGTCTTGATAACACAGGTCGTTGAATTGGTGGATCCACACGCCATGGTTGAACGTCTTTTTGGCCGAGCCGTCGGCTTCGCGATACACGCCGGTCAGGTCTTCGACATGGCTAAAGTAGGTGAGGTGCACGTTGGCGCCGGCATCGCGCAGACGCGCCGTGAGCGGCAGCACGGTCTGTTGCGGGTGCACGAGCTCGTCGCCCTTGGAGTGCGTAAACCACAGCGGCGTCTTGGCGAGCGCGGCTACGTCCTCGTCCGTGGCGTTGTACCACGGGGCGCAGCAGGGAAGGCCCGCGGCGAAGAAATCGGGGTAGTCGGTGCACAGGCGCAGGGTCATAAAGCCGCCGTTGGAAAGACCGGCGACCACGATGCGGTCGGTGTCGATGCGGTCGGCATGCTCGGCGACAAACTCATCGATAAGTGCCTTGAGCACGGGGGAGTAGATGCTCTGGTTGGAGTGACCAAGCTGCTCGACGCCGTTGTCCATCCAAAACGTGGGCGACTGCGGCACGAGCACCCAGGCAAAGCCGCCAAAGTAGCGCTGGATCTGCGCCTGGCTAATGGCTGTGACACGGTTGCCGATATAGGCGCGCGTGGCGCCTTCGCCCTGCGTGGCGCCCTTGCCCTCGCCGGCGCCGTGCAGATACACCACGAGCGGTGCCTTTTGGGGCACGGCCGTGGCCTCGGGCGCAAAGGGGTTGAAGCATGCCGAGTCCTCGGCCTTAAAGCTGGGCTCAAAGAAGCCGTATTCGAGCGCGATACCGTCGACGGCGGTCTTTTGCGTGTCGTTGCTCCAGCCTTTGAGCGCAGGGCAGATATCGCCACGGCAGGTGTCGAAGACCAGGCCGCAGGTGGGATCGTCGCCGTCATTGCCGGGAAGAGCCGCGAGCTGCGTGATGTGCAGCTGGTCATCGAGCATGCGCGAGCCCATGACGCCGCCTTCGATCTTTTTGGTCAGGCGCTGCTCGGCGACCTCGAGTGCCACATGGGTGCCCACGGCGAGCTTACGTCCGTTCTCGTCGCACGGATATGCGGCGAGAATGTCGATGTAACCCACGGAGGGCGCGGCATGGTCGGCGCCGCGCTCCTTGCGCATCAGAACCTCGCCCGAGCGCTCGTGACGCTCTACATATATATGGAAGGTGTTCGCGTCGATGTCGTTGGCGCGCACGGTGCAGGGCAGGTCGAGTACGACCTTGCTGATCCAGGGGCCAAAGTCGCCCAAGGTGGTGACGGTTGCGTAGGTGCACGATCTGAGTTCCATGAGCTGCCTCCCTTGCGCCGCCAACACGAAACATAAGCGGCAATACAATCTAAACATGTTTAGTATAATCCAGAATTGCAGAACAAGCAGATAAACTCGGTAAACGGCAAAACTGAACACGTAATGAACTACTAAACATATGTTTACTAACTTCTAGCATGGCTTCTGCTGATGAGGTAACAGGTCAGCGAGGTGTTTATCAAAATAAAAGCCCACGTAAAGAGCTATATATGAATAGATGGCCAAAGAGACCATCTTCTGCCATTTAAATACGCTCACCCCCGATTTCCTACCGTTCACCGGACTTCAGACGGCAAAATTGCCACAAATGAGGCGCTCCGTGTAAACTAAAGCCCGTAAACGTTCAGTAAACACTTTGTTTACGACAGCGTATCCAAGGGTTCGGTGGCCGTAAGGGGTTATAGCCGCCGGACCAAAGGCGTGCCTACGTCCAACTGGGTAGGCACACGAAGATATGGGGAGGGGTCCCATGGCAGTAGATAACAAGCAGATTGCCACCGATGTCCTCGAGCTCGTGGGCGGTGCGGAGAATGTTTCCGTCGCCACCAACTGCATGACGCGCCTGCGTCTGACGCTCAAGGATAACAGCAAGGCCGACGTGGAGAAGATCAAGAAGGTCAAGGGCGTTCTGGGTTGCCAGTTCGCCGGCAGCCAGCTCCAGGTCATCATTGGCCAGAACGTGCCCAAGGTGCTCGCCGAGTTCGTCGCCATCTCCGGCGTCAAGCAGGGTGAGGCCGTCAACGAGAATCTCGACGCTCCCAAGGAGAAGCTCGAGCTCAAGAACCTCCCCAATATCATCCTCGACTATCTGTCGGGCTCCATGACCCAGCTCATCCCGCTGCTAATGGCCGGCGGTCTGTTCCGTACCATCGCGGCCGTCCTCGGCCCCACCATGCTCGGTGTGCTCTCGGCCGACGACCCGACCTATACGTTCCTCTACACCACGCTGTACGAGGCCACGTTCACCTTTATCCCCATCTACCTGGGTTATGCCGCGGCTAAGAAGCTCGGCGCCAGCCCCGTGCTCGGCATGCTGCTCGGTGGCGCCCTCATGGCTCCGTCCGTTGTGACGGCTGCCACGCAGGAGGGTGGCGGCATCATCTCCGTCTACGGCATCCAGATCGCTGCTGCCAACTATCAGCAGTCCGTCCTGCCGATCATCCTTTCGGTGCCTGTCCTCTACTTCGTCGAGAAGTTCTTTAAGAAGGTCATGCCCGACGTGCTCTCCACGGTCTTCACGCCGTTTTGCACCATGATCGTTACCATCCCCATCGCCTTCATCGTCCTCGCCCCCATCGGCAACGAGATCGGTACGCTGATCGCTAACGCGCTCTTCGGCCTTGCTGACCTTGGCGGCATCGGTATCCTGATCGTCATGGCCGTCCTCGGCGCCTTCTGGCAGCTCTTCGTGGTCTGCGGTATGCACATGCCCGTCATCCTGCTCGCTCAGGTTCAGATCATCGCTGCCGGTTACGATCCCTTCGTCTTCGTTTCCACCAACTGCGCTATGGCCGCTGTCTGGGGCTGCGCCTTCGGTGCCTTCCTCAAGATGAAGAACCCCGACGAGAAGTCTCTCGCCATCGGTTACGTCATCTCCGCCATCGCCGGCGGCGTCACCGAGCCCGCACTCTTCGGTATCCTCATGCGCTTCCGTCGCACCATGTTCGGCATGTTCATCGGCGGTGCTATCGGCGCTGTGTTCTCCGGCCTCATGGGTGTTACCTACTACCTCGCAGGCGGTGCCTCCAACTTCCTGGTCTTCACCAACTACCTGCAGGGTGGCCAGATGAACACCGTCTGGGCTATCGTTGGTATGGCAATCTCCTTTGTCATCGCCGCTGCCGTCGTCTTTGTCTCCGGCTTCTCCAAGGAGGAGCTCGCCGAGATGGAGGCCTAAGGCCAAACCGTTCGGTCGCATAAGACCTCACCTACACGACAGGGCCCCGTCAGGCGTAAGCCCGGCGGGGCCCTTCTTGCAAGGTAGACTGATGGAGGCGGGTGAGATTCGCCCGCGAGGGTTTGCCAAGCGCCGGGGGCTTTCGCGCGGGGTTATCGCGAAAGCCCCCGGCGGTTCGCAAATCCTTTATCAAACGAAAGGACATGCAGATGAGTTTGGGAAAGCTGACCGCCAACGGTCGCCAGGACGGCTTTTTGTGCGAGGGCAAACCGTTCTTCTGGTTTGCCGATACGTGCTGGAGCGCATTTACGAGCATCGCCGAGAACGACTGGGATTACTACCTGACCCGCCGTGCCGAGCAGGGCATGAACGTGCTGCAGATCAACACGTTGCCGCAGTGGGATCGCTGCTGTCCCGACCTGGGCATTTGGCCCTATGCCAGCGAGGATGGCGTGCACTTTGATTGGTCCTGCCCCAACCAGGCGTATTGGGATCGTGCCGCCGCCATGTGCCGCGCGGCCGTCGAGCACGGCATTCGTCCGGCGCTCGTGCTCATGTGGTGCAACTACGTGCCCGGTACCTGGGGTGCCAAGATCGCCGAGCGTTGCGGTGCCGAGATTATGCCGCGTGAGGAGGTTCGCGCCCACGTTGCCCGCGTCGTCGAGAACCTGGGCGAGTTCGACCCCGTCTACGTGGTGGCGGGCGATACCGATTTTGCCGGCGACGAGGCGATCGCCTATTACGAGGACGCCCTCGACGAGGTCGTCAAGCGCGCGCCCGAGGCACTGCGCACCATGCATATCAACCGCGGTAACCGCACCATTCCGGCGCAGTATCTGGACCGTCTGGACTTTTATATGTTCCAGCCCGGCCACAACTACGAGGGCCAGCCCGAGGCATGGCGTCTGCCGCAGGACTTTATCGCCAACTATCCCAAAAAGCCGATGGTCAACTCCGAGCCTTGCTACGAGCAGATGGGTGCGTCGCGCAACGTCTTCTGGCGTTTTACCGCGCAGGATTGCCGCGCGAGCGTATGGTCGTCGATTCTTGCCGGCGCCAGTGCCGGCGTGACCTATGGCGCACACGGCGTGTGGAACTGGCAAACATCGCGCAGCCAGGGTTCGGTCCTGGGCGAGGGCTTTGACATGCCCTTCCGCTGGCAAGAGTGCCTGCAGTTTGCGGGTGTGTGGGACTTTGGCGCGATCGAGCACGTGCTTGCCGCCCTAGGCGCTACGGCTGCCGACGATGCACTTGCCGTGGTTCCGGCGCAGGAGCTCCTCGACGACGCGCGCGAGTCCATCCGTGTGGCGCGCGTTGGCGATCGCATCGTCGCGTACCTGCCGCGTACCACGGCGCTCAAGTTTAAGCTCGACGGCGCGCGTGGCTGGACGGCGACGGTCCTCGACATGGAGGACAAGCGCATCGCAAAGCTGCCCGTCCGTGACAACGGTGACGGCACCGTGCGCGTGGCGCAGCATCCCTTTGAGCACGACGCGCTGGTGATCCTGGCCCCCGGGCGCTAACGGCTCTTCTCCAACATTTACAACCCAGTCCCTTTCATTAGGCTGCGACGGAATGGTTCCTGCATGACGGCTTCAAGCTGCCAAGGGGAGCCATTCCGTCGCACCCTTTGCTTACTCATTGGGTACTCATTGGGGACGTACTTAAATGAGTGGCAGTTGGGGGATACTCCTTGCCGAGTTGGAGCTTGCGCGCGCCCCTTCTGGGTCATGCGGCTCAAAATCGCGGCGTCATGCGGACGGCTGGGGTCGAATTTGCAACATTTCGAACTTGGCTTCGATATTGAGATTGGTTCTTTATTAAAATGGTGTTCCGGACAACAAAGCGGGTGGGGGTTACCATGAGGGACCTGGGAGACACAACCGCATATTTGCGCCGGGGCATGCGGGAGATTCTGTGCCTAGCGCTGTTCTTCTTCACGTTTTTGGCGTGCGAGTATTTCTTTGATGCGCGCATGGCCGAGTTCGTGCCATCGAGTGAGGTCGTCATCTACGAGAGCATCGTTGTCGGCGCGAGCGTGATTGGCTTTTTCGTGCGCCCATTTCTGTACTATCGCCGTCCCCAGACGATCGATGCGACGAGCGATATTACGGGCGTGCTGTTGGTATCGGCGTTGCTGCTGATGATTATGGCAATGCGGTTTGAGGTAGTAATTGCCGGCGGCCTGGTGGCGTGCTGCGCCCTGGGCTATTGCGGATCGACCGCCCATGCCAATCTTGCGCGGCGTTTTGCGCAGACGCCCTGCCTGGCGCGCACCGTGGCGGTTTCCTATGCTGTGGGCATTTTGGTGCAGGTGCTCAACCATATGGTGATGCCTGCGGGCATTCCCCAGCAGTCTGTTCTCATTGCCTGTGCGATTGCGCTGGTGGGGCTGCTTCACGGTGTCCGCCGCGCTAAATTGCGTGATGAGCCTGCGCCCGAGTTCGAGGTCGAGATTGCCGAGCTATCGGTCGATGCGTCGGAGCGTGGCGCCAGGTGGCACGATGACCCCGAGGCAAAGGCGACCTTTCAGGGCGCCGTGGTGCGTCTGACGGTGGCGACCGCTTGCCTCACCGGCGTGTTCGCGGCCCTCAATGCCGGCCTTACGACCTCGCATGCCGCTGGCGCTATCGATCTGGGCGACTGGCCGCGCTTGCTGCTGGTTGTGAGCGCCCTTGCCGCCGGCGTCCTGTATGACCTGCGTGGGCGTTCGTATATGAATATCATCATGACGTGCGCCGCCATGCTGTCCACGCTCTCGTTCTTTGTACTTATCACCGATGGCAACGGTGGCAACACGCTTGCCGCCACGATTATCTTTTACCTTGGCACGGGCTTTTTCGTGGTGTTCTTCACCGCGAAGTTCGCCGCGATTTCGATGTATGCCCGCTGGGCGTATCTGTGGCCGTGCATGGGCCGTGTTATCAACAACGTTTGCTCGATGCTCGTGACGGCTCCGGCAGTGGCGATTATCTCGAGTCAAAACGTGCTGGCGGCAGTGAGCGTCGTGCTCGTGCTGTTTGTCGGCATCGCGATTTCGCTGTTGGGACAGTTTGGACAAGACGGTGAGGGCGAGGCGACGCGCGGCAGGCTGGCGCTTGCCACCGACGATCTTGGCGTGAGCTGTGAGCCCGGCCAGGCCGACACGGTGCCCCTGGAGGCGCCGGAGCTTTCGTTTGACGATCGGCTCGATGGCTTCGTTGCCGCCTTTGGGCTCACCAAGCGCGAGCGCGATGTTCTGGAGGCACTGGTCGTTTCGGACGACAGCGTGCAGGACGTGGCGGCGGCACTCTTCCTTTCGCGTTCCACGCTCTATCGCCACATCGCTTCGATTAACAAAAAGACAGGTGCCTCCTCGCGCGTAGCCCTCATCAACTTCTTCTGGTCCTGGACACCCCAAGACTAGCTAACCACCACAAAGGGGACAGGCACCTTTGTGGTGGTTTTTTACCTGCAAAAATATGAATAGGGGGTGCGGACAGAAAGTTGGACCGCGGGGCGGTCCGGACTGGAGGTTCGCATG
>CABSMZ010000053.1 GCA_902478875.1 uncultured Collinsella sp. | reverse complement strand
ATGTGTATAAGAGACAGATGAAGGCCTTCATGAGCTTGTGGCCCAGCTCGTCGTCGCCACGGCCCATGCAATCGGTGTAGACGGAAATGACGAGCTTGCCCTTGCCGGCGCTGGCATCACAGAAGGCAGCGCCATCCTGCGCGGGATCAGCCACGGCCACGGCGCCAGAGGTCGCCACGGTCACGTGCCACTCGGCGTCAGAAACCTTCTCGACCGAGGCCGTGCAGCCCTTCTCCTGCGCCATCTTGGAGATGTTCTTGACGGCGGTCTCGTTATCGACCGAGGTCACGACAACGCCCTCGCCATCGAGCTGCTTCAGGGCTTTAAGCGTCTTGACGACGGGCAGCGGGCAGGCATCGCCCATGGCATTGACTTCAATCTTGGTAGACATAGTTTTTCCTTTCGAATAAATCGTTTTAGAACGGTACATAACTCAATAAACGTGTCGTTAACGGACAACGCGGACGGCAGGACCGCCCAGCTCCGCCTCGCACACGCGCCCGACAACGGCCGCGATGCGCCCCTCGGCATGCAGTCGGCGCGCAAGCTCATCCACATCGGCAGCAGGTGCCGCGATAAGCAAACCACCCGAAGTCTGCGGATCGTACAGCGCATCCAACATGCCCGGCTCCAGGTCATCGTCAGCCGTCACGCGCGGGCCAAAAAAGTCCTGGTTGCGGTAGGAGCCCGCGGGGATAATGCCCAGACGCGCCATGTCGAGCACCTGGTCAAAGAGCGGCACCGCCCCCGACGCAAGTTCAATCTGCACGCCCGAGCCCTCGGCCATCTCGCACGCATGCCCGATCAGGCCAAAGCCCGTGATGTCGGTGCAGCCGTGAAGCTCGAGTCCCTCGGCCAGGCGAATCGGGGCCTCGTTGAGGGTGCGCATCGAGTCAAACATGGCTGCGGCCTCGTCCTGCTCGACGAGCTCGCCCTTAATGGCCGTGGTGATGATGCCCGAGCCGATCGCCTTAGTCAGTAGCAGGACATCGCCTACGCACGCGCCGCTGTTGGCGAGCATGCGGTCGAGCGCGACAAAGCCGCTCACAGACAAGCCGTACTTGGGCTCGTCGTCGTTGATGGTGTGGCCGCCCGCGATGGAGCAACCCGCCTCGACGCACTTGTCGGCGCCGCCCGCCAGAATCTGACCGGCAACCTCAACGCCCAGACAGCTCGGGATGCACAGCAAGTTCATGGCATGGCTCGGCCGCCCGCCCATGGCGTAGATGTCCGACAGTGAGTTTGCCGCGGCAATCTGGCCAAACAGAAACGGGTCGTCGACCATCGGCGGAAAGAAGTCGATGGACTGCACGAGCCCCAGGTTCTCCCCTACGCGAAAGACGCTCGCATCGTCGGAGGTATCGAACCCCACGAGCAGGTTGTCGTTATGCACATTGGGCAAGTCGCCCAGGACCTGGGCGAGGGCTCCGGGAGCCAGCTTAGCGGCTCAACCGCTCGCGGCAGTCATAGACGTGAGCTTAATCTGATCGTCAGCCATACGAACCCCCTTCCAACAAATCAATGGCTTTAAGTATACGCCCCAGGCACGCTTCCCAAGAGACCGCCGACGGCTCGAACGTCGAAGGCGGAGCCGCAAGCGCCTGCGCGATAGCATCTGCCAGCGCGCGCTCAAACAGCGGAAGGTCGGCCGCCACGGGCGTGTCGACATCCGTCATACGCGGCGACGCCACCCACGTCACGGGAGCACCGGGAAGCATCGCCTCCATCCAGGGACGAACGCCGGGCAAATCGGTCGCCACAACTTTGCAGCCGCACGCGAGGGCCTCGATCGTCACGAGCGGCAGGCCTTCGTAAAACGAAGGCAGCACAAAGACGTCGGAACTGCGGTAGGCACGCACGAGTTCATCGCTATTCAGGCGCCCCGCCAGCGTCACCGGCACATCCGAGGCCGCGCCCAAACGCTCGATACGCGCGTACTCGGCATCGTCCCCGCGGCCGCCCACAAGTACCAAGCCAGATGGGCGAACGTCATCGTCAATCGGCAATGACACGGCTCGAACCAGCGACTCGACGCCCTTTTTAAAGCAAATCTTGCCCACGTACACAAGCGATCCCGGCTGCCTCGCCACGCTTGCGTCGCGGCAGAAGACGCGATGGTCGTAGCCCGTCCCAATCACGTGGATACGATCGGCATCGACGCCGCACACCAGGCCAATCTGCTCAGCCTGCTCAGCATGGAGCGCAAAGACGGCATCGAGCCGCCGAACCGCACGTACGATGCGATCGCGTTCGAGCGCATGCGAACGAAGCTGGCGCAGGTCGGTCGAATGGCACACGGCAACAACCGGAACGCCCCAGACGCACTCGCGCGCCAATGCGGTCACCAGATACAGGTGATGGCAAAGCACCAGATCGGGCCGAAACTCAGCCACCGCCCGATCGATTGCAGCAGCAAATGCCCGCTCAAATGCCTTGAGCATCGAAGGCGTCAGGTCACGATAGCGTGTGGAGGGATAGGGCATGACATCGGACATACCGCAGATGGGAAACGGCAGCTCGGGCGACTCGAACGGCACGGTAAACACGGCAGCACGCCGGTCCAGCTCGCCTTGGGTATCACCCGGTGCCGCGCCGCAAAGCACGGCGGCGCGATGCCCCGTCTCGATCTGCTCGCGCACAAGCGCGGCAAGGTAGGTGCCGCTGCCGGTGCTATCTGGTTTTTGTGCCGAGATGTTGAGGATGCGCATCGACAGGGCCCCTTAAACCAGCGCCCGCGCGCGGACAGCCGCGCCGATCGCCCCGGCAAAGCGAGCCTGGGACGAGGTGGTCACCGGCGACCCCAGTAGCTCGCCCAACCGCTCCACCACGTAGGCGTTCTCGCAGAGGCCACCGGTCAGGTAGTACGGGGCGCCCGCAGCCTGCCCGGCCATGGTCGCCACGCGCGAGACCACGCTGTCGATCACGCCACGAGCAATGTTCTCGCGCGGCTCACCGCGACCGATCAGGCTGATGACCTCGCTTTCGGCAAAGACCGTGCACATGCTGGATATCTTGGTGGGCTCGCCGGAACGCGCCAGGTCGGCCATCTGCTGCTGGGAAATGCCTAGGCGGTCGGCCATGATCTCCAAAAAGCGCCCCGTGCCGGCGGCGCACTTATCGTTCATGGCAAACTTGGCCACGCGGCCACCCTTAAGTTGGATGACCTTGGTGTCCTGACCGCCCACGTCGATCACGGTGCCGTGGTTGCCAAACAGGCGCACGGCACCGGCGCCGTGACAGGTGATCTCAGTCACGACCTTGTGCGCATAGGGCACGGCGACACGGCCGTAGCCAGTCGCGATCACGCGAACGTCGTCGGCTGTCACGTCATAGCCGGCCGCTACCAGTGCCTCGCGCAGCCGCTCGGAAGCATCGACCGAGGAGAACCCGGTTGGTTGCACGCACGTCCACGCCACCGAACCCTCCCCGTCGACCACAGCGGCCTTAGCCGCCGTAGACCCGATATCGATCCCGATCCCTATCATGGCTCTCTTCCAATCTAAATATCAAAGGTAGCGGCGCGTTCAGGCGCCTTAGCTCTAGGTTTCTCAGGTGCCGGAGATTGCCCCGAAAGAGGAGCGCAGCGTACTTTGGGTACGCAAGCGACGGTTTGAGGGGCAAGATCCGGTGCCTGAGGAAGCTAGAGGGTTTCGATGAAGGCGGCGATGCGGGTCTCAATCTGACCCATGTCGCCGTTGCTGTAGTCGGTCTCGATCTTCATATACGGAATACCCGCACCCTCGACAGCCTCCTGCATGCGCGCACTCTCCACGTTAAAGGTGTGGCAGGCCTGGAGCACGTTTTCGACTACGCCATCGACGTGATACTTCTCGCACATGGCCAGTGTGTTTTCCATACGACCGTCGTTGGGCGTCATGACCGAGCAGTTGATATCCAGGTAGCGGTCGGCGATGGCGCGCAGGATGTCAGGAGCCTCCGGGTCGATCATCATGGCGGCCGTACGCTCGCCCGAGCAGTCGTCCATGCACACGACCACACCGCCGTTGGACTCGATGGTGCGACCGATCTTGTTGATTACGCCGCCCACCGGGCAGCCGGTGATCAGAATGCGCTTGGCATCCGCCGCGACCGGGCGCTCGCCCGCGTCGTAGGCCTCGCGCAGCTTGGCGACCTTTTGCTCCAGCTGCTGCGTATAGGCCTCGATATCAAAGCTAAACGTACCGGCAAACATGGTACTCATCAGGTCGACGCCGTTCATGGCCGCCGGCTGGTTGGCCTGCAGCGCAAACATGTCGAGCTGGGCTGCACGCAAGCGGTTGCGACGACGGACGGCAGCGCGCAGATCATCGTCGGTAATCGTGATGCCGTAGAAGCCCTCGAGCTCCTCCTTGAGCAGGCGGCACTCCTCGTACCAGCCCTCGCGCTCGTAGGCGCGGTCGCGGCCCTGCGGAAGATGCAGAATGTGCGTGCGCTTGAGCTCGTTTAGTAGCTCGTACATCTTCTTCTTGCCGTCGCAGGTGGTCTCGCCGATGATCATGTCGCTAAAGTACGTGAACGGGCACTTTTGCGAGTAGGCAAAACCGTACGTCGACTTGATGAGCGGACACAGATTTGCCGGCAGCACCTTCTCAGCCTCGGGAATCACCTCGTCGGACGTACCGCACAGCGCCACGCTCGAGGCCCCCGCGGCATCGATAATCTCGAGCGGCGTATAGCTGCACAAAAAGCCGACCAGGCGATTACCCGCCTGTTTATAATCCTTGACGCGAATAAACGCCGCCTTGCGTTGCTCGTTGAACTCCTCAAACGTGGACGGCAACGGCTGTTCCTCAATATCGGCCATAGTAGTTCCCCTCTCTTGCACCGATATACCGACAATTAAACAACGAGCCCACGCCATACCCAAAAGGAAGCATCCTCTAGGGAATGGCGTCGATAAGCTCCTGCGTATACGGATCGCTCGGGTGCGCGATCACGTCCTCGGCCGCGCCTTCCTCGACAAGACGACCGTGGTAGAGCACACCAATCCGGTCGGACATATGCCGAACCACACGCATATCATGCGTGATAAACAGCAGCGCCACACCCGTCGTGCGCTGCAGGTCGCGAAGCAAGTTGAGCACTTGGGCCTGAACGGACACGTCAAGCGCCGAGACCGGCTCGTCACATACCACAAGGCGCGGCTCGCAAATAAGCGCCCGTGCCAGATTGAGTCGCTGACGCTGTCCACCCGAAAGGTCATGCGGATAGCGGTCATAATGCTCTGCCAGAAGACCGACCGAGGCCAGGGCCGAGAGCACGCGCCCATGGCGCTCATCCGCATCGCGCACGCCGACGATAATCAGCGGCTCCTCCAAAATGCGGCCGACACGGTTGCGCGGGTCAAAAGCCGTAGAGCTATCCTGGAATACCAGCTGGATCTCGCGGCGAAACGGCTTGCGTTCGCGCTCCGACATCGTGGCGAGGTCGTGCCCGCGATAGACAATCGAGCCGGAATCCGCGCGCTCGAGACCACAGATCAAGCGTCCAGTCGTCGACTTGCCCGATCCGGATTCGCCAACCAGGCCATAGACCTCGCCCGGCGCGATTTCAAACGACAGATCGTCCACGGCGGTAAAGGCCTGACGCTTAAAACCTGAGCCTGGCATGGGATACGTTTTAGTCAGATGTGAGACCCTAAGCAGGGCTTCGCTATCTACAGCCATGGCACTCCCCTTTCTCGACAAGCCAGCATTTAGACCGGTCGCACGCATTCACGGCAAACAGCGGAGGCTCCTGCGCGCGGCAACGATCGTCCGCCCGGGCGCAACGAGGCGCAAAGCGGCATCCACAGGGTATTGCCGTAAGCGGCGGCACTGTGCCCGGAATATCCGCCAGCGTGTCAACTCGCTCGCCTTCGAGCGGCGGAATGCTCGCGATGAGCCCCTGGGCATACGGGTGGCTCGGGCGCTCCATAAGACCGCAGGCGTCGATCTCTTCTACGATTTGGCCCAGATACATGACGTGCACGCGCGAGCAGATGCTCGTGACGACACCCAAATCATGGCTGATAAAAAGCACCGCCATGCCCTCGGAGCTGTTGAGGTCGCGTAGGAGATCCAAAATCTGTTTTTGAGTCGTCGTGTCGAGTGCCGTGGTGGGCTCGTCGGCGATAAGCAGTCGCGGATGACCGGCAAGCGCCATGGCGATCATCACGCGCTGGCGCATACCGCCGCTAAAATCGCCCGGATACATGTCGAAGCGAGCCGCGGCATCTCGAATTCCCACACGCTCCAACAGCGATAGAGCCTCGTTGCGGGCTTCGCGTCGGCTCACCTTACGGTGGGCCCGCACGGCCTCGATAACCTGCGCGCCCACCGTCATGACGGGGTTAAGCGAGCTCAAAGGGTCCTGGAAGATCATGGCGATATCGCAGCCGCGCACCTCGCGCATGCGCTTGAGCGGGCGCGCGAGCAGGTCCTCCCCGTCAAAGAGAATCTGACCGGTATAGGCCATCTTCTGTTCATGCTCCAATAGGCGCATGACACTCTGGGCAAACACCGACTTACCGCAGCCGGACTCGCCGACAACACCAACGATCTCGCCGGCATCGATATACAGGTTGAGTTTGTTGACGGCTTCCAGCGCGTTGCCATCGCGGCCCACAAACGAGATACAGAGGTCGCGCACGTCCAAAAGATGTTCGCTCATGGGCTAGTCCTCCTTGGTCTTGGGGTCGAGGGCGTCGCGCAGGCCGTCGCCGGCAAGGTTCAGCGAAAGCACGCTCGCGATGATGGCCGCTGCCGGGAAGAAGATCATCCACGGGGCTTTGCGCATCACGTTCTTGCCCGCCTGCAGGATGTTTCCCCAGCTGGCGTCGGGCGCCTTGATACCCAGGCCCAGAAACGAGAGGGCGGCCTCCGAGAGCACGGCCTCGGCAAAGACGAAGGTCGCCTGCACCAGGAAGGGTGCCATAACGTTGGGCACGATATGCAGCCACACGATGCGCGCGGTCGAGGCACCCTGCACGCGAAGGGCTTCCACAAAGGGCTCCTCCTTGACCACCATCGCACGCGAGCGCACGATGCGCGCCATGCTGGGCGTATAGACAATGGAGAGCGCGATGATGACGTTCCACACGCTCGCCCCCATCATCGCCATGAGCGCGATGGCCAGCAGCACGCCCGGAATGGACATAAGGCCGTCGCAGATGCGCATGAGAATATGATCGAGTCTCTCGTTGTAGCACGCATAGGCGCCAATCACCAAGCCGAGCGCACTCGTCGCGAGCGTGACGGCAATGCCAACGCCAAGCGACACGCGCGCGCCCGCGATGACGCGGGCAAGCAGGTCGCGGCCAAAGTCATCGCGGCCAAAGTCATCGCAGCCAAAGGGATGCGCGAGCGAAGGTGCCGAAAGTCGCAACGCCATCTCCTGCGCATTGGGATTAACCGTCCACACCAGCGGACCGACGAGCGCGATCAGCGCAATCGCCAGGAAAATGCAGCCGCCGACCACAAACCCCTTGTTGGCAAGAGCCTTCTTAACGTTTGCCATCATGCATCGCCCCATTTGCGAGCGCGCGGGTCAAAAGCGCCGTAGGCAAGGTCGACGGCCAGATTGATCACCGAATTCAACAAGGCGATGACCAACAGCACGCCCTGAATCACCGGATAGTCGCGACGCTCGATAGAGCTCGTGACCAGCTGGCCCAAACCGGGGATGTTAAAAATGGCCTCAGTCACCACGGCGCCCGTAATCAGGGCGCCAAAAGAATAGCCGACCGAGGTGAGAATCGGCAGCGCTGCGTTGCGCAGGGCATGGGCCAGCACCACGCGAACCTCGGAGACGCCCTTGGCACGTGCCGTCTTGACGCAGTCAAGTTGCATGGCCTCGATCACGCTCGAACGGGTCATGCGCATGAGCAGAGCCGCCTGCACGCATCCAAGCGATATGGCCGGCAACGCAAGATAGCGTAAATGGCTGAACCAGCCCTTCGATAGCGGAGCATAGCCGGCCACCGGGAACACACGCAACGTGACGGCAAACAGCCACATAAGCATGAGCGCCATCAAAAAGCCGGGTATCGCCACGCCCAAAAGAGCAACGACACGCAAGACAGCGTCGGTGCGCGACCCATGTTTGAGGGCAGCGACGACGCCGCAGGGCAGTGCAATCAACAGCGCGATGAGCTGTGCCAGAAGCGCGAGCGATAGCGTGGGGCCAAAGTGCTCGGCGATCGCCTGCGTGACGGGCTGGCGCATAAAATACGAATCGCCCAGGTCGCCGGTAAGTACGCCGCCCATCCACTCAACGTAGCGCTGCGGCAGCGGCTCGTTGAGTCCCAGGCTATCGTTGACGCGCTCGATCTGGTCGGCCGAAGCCTCCATGCCGAGCATCGAAGAGGCCGGGTCACCCGGTGTGAGATAGATAATCAAAAACACGACGACCGAGATGATGAGCATCACCGGAACCATCGCGCCTATACGTTTGAGCGTGTACTTCAACATGCGAGGCGTCTATTTCCCCTCTGAACGTGGACAGGGCGTGGCGGCCACAGGGGACCAGATCCCTCAGGCCGCCACGCCATCTATTGCATTACTCCGGACGCTTGGCGTTCCAGATGATAGCGCCGTCGAGCACCTCGACGTCCTCGACGTCTGCCTGGGTGCCCGTGATGGAAGCGTAGTGGCAAAGCGGCTCGATGACGGCGATCTCATAGAGGCGCTCCTGAGCCTCGGCCCACTTCTTGGCCGCGGCGTCGGTGTCCTTGGCGGTGCGGATCTCGGCAACGAGCTTGAGCGCCTTCTCGTCGGACAGGCCATAGAAGGCCTTGGAGACCGAGAGGGACTGGGCCGGGATGGGCTTGTAGTTGGTGGAGGCCACAAAGAGGTCCCACTGCTCGGGCTTGCTGGAGCGGATGTCCATAAAAGTCGCGAACTCGTAGCTGTCGACCTCAGCGGTGAAGCCGGCCTTCTCGAGCTGCTCCTGCAGCGCGACGGTGGCGTTGTACATATCCTTGTAGTCGGGGGTGGTCAGCAGCTTGACCGTCTCACCGGCATAGGAGGTCTTGGCCAGAGCCTTCTTGGCGGCCTTGGCGTCGGCCTGGTTAAAGTACTTCTTGCCCGCATCGGTCGCCCACTGAGTGTTCTCGGGGTTGCCAAGGTTGGGATCGATGTTGAAGAGCTCCTTCTCGCCATAGGCGGCAAGAGCGGCCGCCTCGCAGTCGATAGCCATGAGGGCGCACTTGCGGATCTCCTCGTCGGCGAAGATGCCCTCGTTCATGTTGAGGAAGGCGGTCAAAACGCCGGCATTATGGGTGTAGAGCTTGACGTCGTCGTTGCCGTCGAAGTCGTGGTAGTTCTCGGTGGGAATCTCGCCAGCGATATCGTACTCGCCGGTCTCAAACCCGCTCACGCGCGTGGAGGCCTCGGTCACGAACTGATAGTAGATGTCCTTGGTGGGCGCGGAGACCTTGCCGGTGTAGCCCGAAGCCTTGCCGTGGGCGGCGACATAGTCCTCGTAGCGGGTGAGATGGACGTACTGGTCCTGCTTCCACTCCACAAACTTATAGGCACCGGTACCCACGTACTCGGTCACGCCGGTATCGCCCGCGGCCTCGATGACCTCGGAAGGGAAGATACCCGGATACTGGGAGTGGTTGCCCAGGATGATCAGAAAGTCGATGGCGGGCTCGGTCAGCGTGCAGGTGACCTCGTGGTCGCCCGAGGCGGCGAAGGCGGCGCCGGGCAGCAGGCTCGCGGCGCGGTCGTTGACGGTGAGCCAGCGGTTCATCGAGGCCACGACGTCCTCGGAGCCAAACTCCTTGCCGTTGTGGAAGGTGACGCCCTCGCGCAGCTTGATGGTGTAGGTCAGGCCGTCGTCGGAGACCTCATAGCCCTTGGCCAGCACGGGCTGGGGCTCGTAGTCGCTATCGAGGCCAAAGAGCGGCTCGACGACGTTGCAGATGATGTCCATGGTCACAAGCGACGACGTGGTGTGCGGATCGAGACCGTCCGGGCTCGCCGGTAACGCGATCTGCAGCTCGTCGCGATACTCCACATCCTGGCCGGAGGCAGCGGCGCTACCGCTCTCGGCGCCCGAACCGCCGCAGCCGGTGAGGCCGAGGCCCGCCATGACGCACAGGGCAGCGGAGCCGGTCAGAAAACCGCGACGGGAAACGCCCGCCTTGAAAAGATCGTTGTTCATTGAGTTCCTTTCGTATCTGAGTAAACAGATAGAATCTGCCGGGACGGCGGAAATCCCCCGCCCCGGCAGTTATGCGAAGCCGATCGGCGCCCTGCGGTGCATCCGGACACCGGCCGACATGGCAACGGAGAAATCCCTATCGCGTGGATAGGAACACCCGGCGGCACGGCTTAGCGCAGGTGCGGCTAAATCGTCTCGAGGAAGGCTTCGATGCGGGTCTGGAGCTGACCGGCATCCTCGCCGGCGTAGTCGGTCGTGATGTGCATAAACGGAATGCCGGCCTCCTCGGCAGCCTTCTCCACGGCAAACGACTCCATCTCGTAGCTGTCTCTTATACACATCTCCGAGCCCACGAGA
>CABSMZ010000052.1 GCA_902478875.1 uncultured Collinsella sp. | reverse complement strand
GAGATCTAGTACGGTCTCGTGGGCTCGGAGATGTGTATAAGAGACAGGCCCTGTGCCTGCATGGTGGCGTTGGCCATGAGCACCAAAAAGCCCACAGCCGAGATGGCCGAGCCAATCTGGGGGGCCAGGCCAGCCGCCGCTCCGATCGCGATGGCCGCAATGACCAGGCCGGGAAGCGCCGCGACCCCGGCCGTTTGCATCAGCAAAAAGCTAAAGGTGCCGCACGTTAGCGCCGAGATAGTGCGCATGGTGTAGTCGCGCGCATGGCTCCAGCGCGTGCCCGCCCAGCCGAGTGCGGGGTCGACCTCGATGGCGTCGTCCTCGTAGTGCGACGGCTCGATATCGTCGAGCCCCTGCTCGTCATCCGAAAGTTCGCCAACCATTTGCTCCAGGCTGCGACGGCCTTCGCGCACGCTGCCCAGACCGGCAAGGAGCTGGTCGCAAAATGCCTCGATGCTGTTGGGGCGGTCCTGCGGCATGGGGGAGAGCGCGCTCATGAGCGCGGCCTCGGCTCCCGGGGGAAAGTGTGGTATCAGCTCGCTGGGATAGGTGGCGCCGCCGATGATGCGGTCGAGCGAGTCGGCGGGCGTGGCCGCCATAAAGGGAGCGCTGCCGCACAGGCCCTCGTAGATCACACAGGCGAGGGCAAAGACATCGGCGCGCTCGTCGACCGTGCCGGTCTCGATATCGAGCTGCTCGGGCGGCATGTAGCCGATGGTGCCGCCGCGTGAGCCGCCAAAGCCACCGGCGGACGACAGTCGCGCCATGCCAAAGTCGGTGAGCTTTACATTGCCCGAGTGGTCGATGAGCACGTTGGCGGGCTTAATGTCCAGGTGGAGTACGCCATTACTATGGGCGAAGGTGAGCGCCTGGCCCAGGGCATCGGCAATGGCCGCGGCCTCGTCAAAGGTAAGTGAGTGGCCGTCCACGCGGTGCAAAAACTCGGCCAGCGACATGCCATCGACATATTCCATAACCAGGTAGGCATAGGCTGTGTCGTGCGTAAAGTCGATGACCTGCACGATGTTGGGATGTTGAAGCATGGCGGCAGTGTGCGCCTCGCGCAGGACATCCATGATGTCGCTGGCGGGCATGCCGGCGCCGTTGATAAGGGGGATGCGCTTAATGGCGACGCGGCGGCGCAGGTGCGTGTCGCGGCAGATCTCGATGGAGCCAAAACCGCCAGTCGCAAGTGTCTCGAGCGGTTGGTACCGCTTGAGCAGCTCGCGAGAGCTGGTGCCCTCCAAAGGAACGTCCGGCGAGAACCGGGCGGTATGTTGCGAGAAAAGCGGCATGGCCAACCCTCGTGCGTTTAAAGTTCGTTTGCGAGCGGCGGGCGCGGAGCCGAGCCGTTCGCGGTGGCATAGATGCTGCTAGTGTAGCACGCTCGGGTGCATGGGGAGGATAGCGGGATGCGAGGCTGCCTGTCTGGCTTGGCCTTAGCGCTTCTTCTTGTCCTTCTTCTGCTTGCGCTGCTTGCCCTTGGTCTCCTGGGGCTTGTCGCCCTGCTTGGCCTCGGCGGCGGCCTTCTCGGCCTTCATTTTCTTCTTCTTGGTCTCGATGCGGAGTTTTTTGTTGATGCGCGCCTTGAGGAAGGGGCCGAACTGCTCGGCATCGCCGCGGACAAAGGTGTCCTTAGGGATCGTCACGCCCTGGTCGGCGAACATGGCCACAAAGATGCGCTCGCCGTCGAGCACGTGGTCGAGCTTTTCAAACGGGAAGAACTGTGACTTGCCGCTCTTGCCCCAAACCATCAGGCCGTCCTCGTTGGCGGCGACGCGGCGATAGCGGCCACCCATGGACTCGTCGGCCTCAACGGCGTCGATAAAGTCGCGGGCGAGGGTGTGGTGCAGGTTTTTGCTCCACCAGGCCAAAAAGGCGCCGAATACGATCAAGACGACGCCAAACTTGATCCAGTTGCCGCCGGCCACCAGCATGCCGATGCCGATGAGCGCGGCAATCGCGGCGGCGACATACAGCGAGCCGCGACGCCTGGGCGAGGCGACCAGGCGGGCGAAGTCGGTGACCAGGTCGTTTTCGTACTGGTACTCGTTGAGGTACAGGATGCCGTCGTCGGCTGCGGCCTGCTCCTCGAGCGCGACCTCGACCTGGTCGGCTGCTTCGGAGGGAACGAGGTTGCTTTCTGCGTCTGCCATGCTCTTTGGACTCCTATCGCGGCGGGCTCGCCGTACGGGTTATTATGAATGCAGTATGCCGTGCGACCGCATGGCCGTCGCGGCAACAAGACTCAGTATACCCGGGGGAGCACCCATGGAATCGTTGTACCGAAAGTATCGCCCGCTCACCTTCGACTCCGTGGTGGGCCAGCAGCATATCGTCTCGACGCTCGAGCACGCCATCACCGAGGGACGCCTGTCCCACGCCTACCTGTTCTGCGGACCGCGCGGCACGGGCAAGACCACCATGGCGCGCATTCTGGCCAAGGCGCTGCTGTGCCGCAATGCCGAGGCGGCGCGCGCCGAGGGTGCAAGCGGCTGCATGCCCGACGGTACTTGCGAGGAGTGCGAGCTCATCGCCGAGGGCAACCACCCGGATGTCTACGAGCTCGATGCCGCAAGCCGTACTGGCGTGGACAACGTGCGCGAGGAGATCATCAACTCCGTCAACTTTGCCCCGGTGCGCGGCAAGTACAAGATTTATATCATCGACGAGGTCCACATGCTCACGACGGCGGCGTTCAACGCGCTGCTCAAGACGCTTGAGGAGCCGCCGGCACACGTGATCTTTGTGCTGTGCACCACCGACCCGCAAAAGATTCTGGAGACCATCCTCTCGCGCTGCCAGCGCTTCGATTTCCATCGTATCGGCAACGAGGATATTGAGCATCGCCTGGCATACGTGTGCGAGCAGGAGGGCTTCGATTACGACGACGAGGCGCTGGCTATCGTGGCACGCCATGCCAAGGGCGGCATGCGCGATGCGTTGTCCACGCTGGAGCAGCTGAGCGTTTTTGGCAACGGCGCCGTGCATGCGGACGATGCCCGCTCGCTTTTGGGCGAGGTTTCGGACCAGATTCTGGGCGAGTTTGCCCGCGCCATTGCCGATCGCGATGTTGCCGAGCTCTATGGACTGATCCGTGCGCAGGTCGAGGAAGGAAACGACCTGCTGGAGCTGACGCGCGACCTGGTGGCGCATGTGCGTGACGTGTACGTTGCCTGCGTTGCCGGTGCCCGTGCCGAGCTGTTTGAGGGCGGCTCCGAGCAGGCCGAGGCGCTTGCTGCCGAGGCCGCTGCCTTTGGCGAGCATCCTGCCGACCGCCTGGCCCGTGTGCTGACAGTGCTCGACGATGCCGCACTGGAGATGAGGGGCGCGAGCGACGTGCGCCTGGTGCTTGAGATTGCCTGCACGCGTCTGGCACGTCCCGAGGCTGATTTAACGATTGAGGCATTGGCCGAGCGCGTGGCACGTCTGGAGGCCATGGTTGCCAACGGCGCCGTGCCGGCGAGCGTGGCCGCTGCTCAGGCCGCCGCGCCTGCAGCATCCGTACCCGCTGCTGCCCAACAGCCGACGCTCATTTCGGGCGCTCGTGCTGCCGCTCCGGCGGCATCCGCTGCCCCCGCTGCTACGTCCGCGCGCCAGGGCGGTATGCCTTGGGACCGCGGCGCTGCTGTTCCGGCTGCCCAGCCTGCGACCAAGTCCGCGGCTCCTGCGCCGGCGCCCAGACCTGTAACGCCTGCACCTCAGCCCGTTGCGGCTCCGGCTTCCGCGCCTGCTGCATCGACCGTGTCGGTGTCCAAGCCCAACAACGCCGCCCAGGTTGCCGCCGCCGGTGCTGCCGAGACCCCCGCGGTTGAGGACGCCGGCGAGCTCCAGCGCAAATGGGCCGAGGTCGTCGAGCGCGTCAAGGCTCGTCAGGCCTCCTACGCAGGGCTTTTGCTCAACGCCCGCGCCACGGCCGACGACGGCTCCAAGCTCACGGTCTCGTTCCCCGCGGGTTCGACTTTTGCCATCAAGATGCTCGGTCGCGCCGATACGCAGTCGGTGGTCCTGCCGACGGTCTGCGCGGTCTTCGGTCGTCGTACCGTCGACTATGTCCTGGATGGGGGTGGCACGCCGGCTCCTCAACATGAGGAGCATTCTCCATCTGCACGGGCTGCGGTATCTGCGGACCCGCAACCCGTGTCCTCGGTGCCCCCTGCATCCTCGAGCGCCAGCGCGACGCAGCCAAAAGCGGCGCCGGTAGCGGCACCGACCCCGTCGGCGCCTGAACCCGCTGCGCCCAAACCGGCTGCTCCGATCCCCGCGCCCAAGTCCGCTGCCGCGCCTGCGCCCAAGTCATCCGACCTGGCCAAGGCCCCTTGGCTGCGCTCCGACAACCCTGCCGGTGCTCCTGCCACGGGCAAGCTCCCGACCGAGCCCGCGCCCCGAGCGCCCGAGCGCGCGTCCGTCCCCATGGCTCAGCCGCCTGCGCAGGCTGCGCCATGGGAATCCGAGCAGGTGCCCTACGACGATGCTATGGTCGGTGGTTTTGCTGCCGATGCCGGCGGGGACGATCTGCCCCCGTTCGACGTGCCGGGTGCGGCGTCCGCGACCAAGGCCGCTGCTGTGGCACCCGCAGCCTCTGCAAACGACGACGTCCCCGCCGCTCCCTGGGAATCCAATCCCGGTGCTGGCAGCCCCTTCGGCCATCAGGGCGCAGCCCCGAGCATCCCGCAGACCGAGGACGAGGCCAAGGCCCTCATCCGCAGCGTCTTTGGCCAGGCCACCATCTTCAAGCCGGTGGAGTAGCTGCGCAGGCGGGTATACTGCTCAAGAAGAGGACCCCTTGTCCGGGCGCATCTGTATTTCGGACATGTGTAGTGTGGTGCCGCGTATGTCGCATTTGAGCAGACAGGTGCGTGACGGTCGGCCTAGGATGCTGAGGTCGATACGATACGTCGCATGGCTGTCCGTGTACTCGACTTGCTCGGCGTTAATGGTTGCTCCGATTGCCAAATAAACGCCTAGCTCGGCATCGACAATCTTGAAGTCCTTTATCTTGACCTTGAACTCTTGATAGAGGGACGGGCTGTTGTAGTAGACGGTTCGGGTTCCGTCGGTGCACTCATCGGTCGTCTCCCATTTGACGACGGGCTGGTCCGAGCTGGCTATCAGCAGTTCTGCTCCAAAAGCTATGGCATGGGTGATGACAACCAGCAATGCCCAGCCGACAAAGAGATAGAGAACCACATATGCAACGGGGTGTTTTGAGCGGATGTTTTGGAGCGCGTTGGGGGCATTCATGGGGCACCTCCAAATTACTATCTATGGCAATCAAATTATACCCTGCCGCCATGTGCGCCGCCTCGAGCAGCGGTTCGGCATTTAGCTATTTAGTGGCGCACATGAAATGCCGGATTCGGCTCTACTAGATTGAGTGTGCGATATTATGCAACCTTGCATAATTCGACCTTGCATAATCTTTGAGTGCGGTTTGTATTGGAGGACATGTATATCGACTGAGGTAACACGTCCGCCCCGCTCTCTCGCCGCGCGCCGTGGTACGATTTTTGAGTTTGAAAGTCCCGCCGTGCTCCGGCTGCCCTTGCAGCTCGGCGTGCGGCCGCACGTAAAGGAGCCATCATGGCCGGTATGAACATGCAGCAGATGATGAAGCAGGCTCGCAAGATGCAGGAGCAGCTTGCCGCCGCGCAGGAGAACCTCAAGTCCCAGACCGTCGACGCCTCTGCCGGCGGCGGCATGGTCAAGGTGACCGTTAACGGCGAGATGGAGCTCGTCAACCTCACCATCGATCCCGATGCGCTCGATCCCGAGGACGTCGATATGCTGCAGGATATGATCATGGCTGCCGTCAACGAGGCCGTCCGCGGCGTCAACGAGCTCGCCAACAAGCAGATGGGCGCCATCACCGGCGGCCTCAACATCCCGGGCATGCCGTTCTAAGACACGCATATATATGAGTGCCAACCACAGTCTGCAAAAACTGCTCGATGAGCTGGGTCGTCTGCCGGGCATTGGTCCCAAGTCGGCCCAGCGCATCGCCTATTACCTGCTCGAGGCCGATGCCGAGGAGGCCCGCCGCCTGGCCGAGGCCATCCTGGAGGTCAAGCAGGAGGTCCACTTTTGCAGCCGTTGCTTTAACTACGCCACGGCCGACGAGTGCTCCATCTGCCAGGACCCGATGCGCGATACCACCCGCATTTGCGTGGTGGGCGAGCCGCGCGATGTCCAAGCGATCGAGCGCACGGGCAGCTACCACGGCCTCTACCACGTATTGGGCGGCGTGATCAGCCCCATGGACAAGATCGGTCCCGAGCAGTTGCACATCCGCGAGCTGCTGGCGCGTCTGGGTCACGAGGATATCCATGAGGTCATCATCGCCACCAACCCCAACATCGAGGGCGAGACCACGGCGAGCTATCTGGCCCGTACCATCAAGCCGTTGGGCGTCGAGGTGTCGCGTCTGGCAAGCGGCCTTCCCGTGGGCGGCGACTTGGAGTATGCCGACGAGCTTACGCTTGGGCGCGCCATCGAGGCCCGTCGCGCGATTTAGGTGGCGAGCCTGCTCCTGCCGTATGTTTTCCTCGCGATGCACGGGGATGTCATATTTTCCCCGTGCGACAGTGAGTTTGTTGTGCAACAAAGATGCTTCGTATCCGCTTATCGCATGGATGCTTCCGCTCGCATCCTTAATTTGCCCATTCGTTGCGCAACCTTTTAGGTTCGCTGATACACTCAAATATGGATTTGAATGAATGCGCCGCTTCTGAGCGGTGTGTTTTTCTTGGAGGAGAACGCATGCGGCCCGGTGGCACTCAGACAAAGCGCGGCGCCGCGGTGCGCATGCGACGCCGACTGGGCTTGGCGCCGCGGGCGTACGCACTGCTGTCCTGCTCGCTGGTGCTGGTCATAGCTGGCGTTTCTGCCTATGGCATGACCGTGCCGTCCATGATGCAGGCGCATGCCGCACGCGAACCGCGCGTGGGGCATGAGGTCAAAAGTGATCTGGGTACCACGACTGGATATGCTTGGGCAAGTGTGGTCGCGCATATTGTGTTTGGCACTGACGATGCGGACGGCGCCGAGGCCCCGGACAACGAAGTCACGCTTGCCAATGGCAAAACCATCGTGCTCACCAACACCAAGATCATCGATCGGTTGTCCAACAATAGCGTGGCGGCAACGGTGAATAAGGTCGAGCAGCAGAAGGAGCAGGACGCCCAGCAGTCCGGAAAGCCCGGTAGCTCGGATACTTCTGGCTCCGGCTCGGATTCATCGAGTTCGGGCGGCGGCTCTGGGTCGGGTTCCTCTACCGGAGGGTCTGGAAACGGCGGCTCGACGGGCGGCAACACTGACAACGATACAAACTCCGGTGGCCTTTCCGCTGCTGAAGAAGAGAGCATTCACAGTTGGCTTGTGACCAAGTACAACATGCTCGACGGCTATGTTTCTCGTGCCAATGACGTGGTCTCGACCTATAACTCTACGGGAGATCCCAGACCGTGCGACAGCCTGGCGAATGACATGTTTGCCATCCGTGCTGAGTTCGGTCGACAAAGGTTCTCGACCGAATCTAAGTGGTATCAGCAGTATGCCAATCTGTGGGGCTGTTACACCAACCTATGTCAATGGGTCGGCCATTACGGCGATGATGACGTCGCGCTCGGTAACTTCAACAATAACGTGGCGGCGCTTGCCCTATGATGACCGATCTTGCATCCACCACACCACAATCGCTCGGTCGCGATCCCATGGTCGGTCTGCGCCTGGCGCGTGTCGACGGGTTTGAGCCGGCCATTGCGCTCGGCCAGGACGAACTGCCTGCCTATCTGCGTCGTTTTACGATGCTGTTTGCCGACGATGCCACCATGCGCCGTGGCGGTATCGGCCGCGTGACGCGTGCCGTCAACGCCCAAGGCGAGGCCGTGGCACTCAAACAGCTCATCTTGCCGACGCGCGATGAGTTTGACGACGATGCCGCTCACGAGGCGCTGGTCGCCAAGTTCAAGGCGGCGTTTCGCGAGGAATACGAATGCCATCGCGCCCTTTCGGGCCTTAAGGGCTTTCCCCGCCTCTATGGCTGGGGCGAGGTCGACGGTGTGCCTGCAATTGTCATGGAATGGGTCGAGGGCGAGACGCTTGCCCGCTTGCGTTCGCGACTTGCCGTGGACGATGCCGGACGCCTGTCGCCGCTTGTGGCGGCGCGTCTGGGTCGCGACCTGTTCGATCTGCTCTGCCGTATGAGCCTGGTGGGCGAGGGCTTTGTCCATCGCGATATCTCGCCCGCTAATATTATGGTGCGCACGGCGCGTCTACCGCTTGACCGGCAGCTTGCCGAGGGCACCTTTGACCTGTGCCTGATCGACTTTGGCTCGTCGCTGGCGCTTGAGCCTGCGTCGGCCGTGGCCGGTACCGGCGGCAAGGCATCCTTTACCGAGCGCTATGCCACGCTGCGTCGCGCGACGGTTGCCTATGCCCCGCCCGAGATGCTCACCGACGATATTCCCGACCTGCGCGCTTTACGTATGTCGCCGGCGATCGACGTCTATGCCGCGGCAAGCACGGTTTACGAGCTCATTGCCGGCGTCGCGCCATACGAAGCCGCGCCGAGCACTTCGGGCGCCTCGGGTTCGCGCAAAAAGACGCGCGACATCGCGAGCCCCTACCGTCTCAAGATGGACACGCGGCCCGACTATCCCATTGGTGCCCATGCGCCCGGTTGTGATTTGACTCAGCTGCTTCGTCGTGAGCCCGATGTGGCGCTCGCCGCGGCCGAGCAGGCCCAGCAGCTAGGGCTTGAGCCGGATTCCGAAGAGCTACGCGATGCGCTGGCGTTTGTCGATGCCCAGCTGTTCGACGTGGTGATGGCCTGTCTGTCCAGCCATCAAAAAGATCGTCCCGAGCCGGCGGCGGTCGAGGCGGCGCTCTCGGCGTTTTGTGACCACTATGCGCAAAATGTCGGTCGTTCGCTCCGCGGCGAGCCGCTCACGCCGTGCCCCATGGATGCGTCTGGCCGCGCGGTTCGTCGCGCGCTGATGGTCGGCGCGACGGTCGTCTGTGGCGTGGTTTGGGCTGTGGTCGTGGTTTCGGCCGCGCTGCTGGCGTCGGGCGCTCGCGTGACGGTGACTTTGGGATCGCTCGTGTGGTCTGGGTCGCTACCGGGTATTATTGCCGCACTGGCGTTGGCGCTGCCAGGCATAGCCGGCGTTGCCGCGGGGGCACTTGCGCGCGATCGGCGCTCGGGCTTCCTGCAGGGTGTGCTTGCGCTTTCTGCCTGCGAGGTTCCAGTACTGGTTGTGGCTGCATGTAGCGTATTTTCCCAACGCGCCGTGATGGGCGGCCTTGTTGCCGCTCTGGTTGCAACCTATACGCTTACGTGGTTTTTGCTTGCGATGGGCTTTGCCTTTGAACTTCCCGTTTCGGCACCGCGACGCACAAAAGCCCAGATGGCGACTCCGCTTGCCGGTGGAGCCGCAGCTGCCCGTACTTTTGGCGGACCTGTCGAAGTATCGTCCGATTCTATTTCTACGACCAAGGAGGCCTAGGTCATGGCATCTCAAGTTGAGCTCACCCCATGCGGGGCCATGTTTGACATCTTTAAGCGCGCGGCGCATCTGAGCCATATCGAGCTGTGCGGCTTGGTGCTTTCGTCCCGTCCGCTCGCCGACGGCCGCAGCCCGCAGAGCCGAGCCGCCGATCGCTCTTGGGTTTCCCGCTTTATCGTTCGCGCACCGGTCGGCACGCTTCAGCAGCGCTACTTTGCCGAATACGGTACCTCGGCTGCGCGTATTATGTCGCAACTGGCCCTGCGCCAGCGCAATCCCATGGACTCCACGGCTGTGATCAATATGGTGTGCGGTCCTGCAGGTGAACCGATGGTACGCGCGCTCGAAGAGTGCCACCAGGACACGAATCTCTATCGCAACGCGCTCGATCGCCTGTCCCAGGCGGCGGAACTCATGCCCGCCGAGCGCGCCGAGGCCGTGCTGGTGCTGTTTGTCGCCGTCGGTTGTTCGGCGGATGTGCGGTCCTCGGTGAACTATGCCATCGACTACGCGCACGCGACCTGTGGAGGAGGCACATCCACGCCGCGTTCGCTTGGCATGTCGATGACCGCGGGCGAACGTGAACCCGCCCCGGCGCACCCCTTGGGCTTGCTGCGCGTACAAAACAGTTTTGTCGTGAGCGCCCCGCGCTGGATTCAGCCGAGTGAGCAGGGTGTTGAGATTGGCGCGCTGGCCACTGGTGAGGGCGATATTACCGACGTCGGCGACGATGTCTCGGCCCGCCATGCCCATATCTGGTGCGATGCTCAAAATATCTGGCGCGTCGAGGACTTGTCGTCCACCAACGGAACCGTGGTGGTAAACGGGGCCACGCGCGTCTGCATTCAGGTCGAGCCCGGCCGTTCCGCCCAACTCAATCCCGGCGACGAGCTCAAGCTCGGCGAATCCACTACCTACGCCATCCTCTTCGGTGCCCTCTAGCCGGCAGATAGGGACGTTCCTTTTAATATGAGCAGGACATTGTCAAGAGGCAAAATCGGGCCTGG
>CABSMZ010000051.1 GCA_902478875.1 uncultured Collinsella sp. | reverse complement strand
GATCGTCCGGTGCGCGTGTGCGTGCTTGAGGGTATTGTCGATCACACTAATGTCGGCGCGATTTTCCGCTCGGCTGCTGCGCTCAATGTCGACGGAATTCTGGTGAGCCCTACGTGCTGCGATCCGCTGTATCGTCGCTCGGCCCGCGTGAGCATGGGCACCGTGTTTCAGGTGCCGTGGACGCGCATTGGCAGCGAGGCTCGTGTGTGGCCGCATGATGGTCTGAGCGCGTTGCACGATGCCGGTTTTTCGTGTGCCGCTATGGCGTTGACGGACGATTCCGTTTCGCTGGACGATCCTGTACTGCAGGAGATTGATCGCCTGGCGATCTTTATGGGCACCGAGGGTGCCGGCCTGGGCTCCA
This sequence comes from uncultured Collinsella sp., assembly GCA_902478875.1. GTDB lineage: Bacteria > Actinomycetota > Coriobacteriia > Coriobacteriales > Coriobacteriaceae > Collinsella. The sequence continues at coordinate 10,159 of CABSMZ010000051.1, read as the reverse complement.
AGACTATCGCGGGCTGCGACCGAGCCGTGCGCATTCCGATGGCGCACGGGGTCGATTCGCTCAACGTGGCCGCGGCGAGTGCCGTCGCCTTTTGGCAGCTGTGCCCGCACGTGAGCAACGAGTATCACTACCAGCCGGGGCTGTATCACTAGGCAGATAGTTTGCACCGGGCTCTGACTCGGGGTGTTTCGGTCGACGTCGGTCGGTGCTAAGCTGCTATTAGCTTAGGTCTTTAATTACTGTTTTGTCGGTTGACGTACGCTTTTGGGGAGGGCGTGTGGCTAAGAAATCTACGGCTATCGATGTAACGCAGGGTGTTATTTGGCAGCAGCTGCTTTCGCTGTGCGTTCCCATCTTTTTTAGTTCGTTTTTTCAGCAGGCCTACACGCTTATCGGTACCTATATCGTCGGCCAGTTTGGCGGCAAGCTCGCGCTAGGTGGCATTCAAGCTACGATGGTGCTCACCGAGCTCTGCATTGGCTTTTGCGTTGGCGTCGGCGCCGGCTGCGCGGTCATTACCGGTCAGTATTTTGGTCAGCACGATGATGAGCGACTGAGCCGTTCGGTCCATACGGCCATGACGCTCGCGCTGGTGGGCGGTATCATTTTCTCGATTCTTGGCATAGTGTTCGTTGAGCCCATGCTGGTACTTATGAACACTCCGCATGAACTTTTGGCCGAGGGCGTGGCCTATGCTCGTTGCTATTTTGCCGCCATGGTTGCGGCGCTGCTGCTCAATATGGGAACGGCACTGCTGCGCGCCGTGGGCGACACGCGCGGGCCTGCTGTGATCATCGCTTCCGGCTGCCTTGTTAATGCGGTGCTGGATGTCATCTTTGTTGCCGTGCTTCACATGGAGGCGCTGGGCTGCGGCATCGCGGTGGCGCTGACCATTTGCTCTAACGCCACGATGATCGTGATTCGCATGATGCACGCACCGGGTGCGTGGCGGCTTTCGCTGTCCAAACTCGGCATTGATCCTGGCATTTGTAAGAGCATGATCTCGTGTGGTCTGCCGCTTGGCTTTCAGTCTGCTGCGTATTCGATTTCCAACGTTTTGATTCAGGTGTCGGTCAACTCGTTTGGTGCCGATGTCACCACGGCGTGGGGTCTTTCGGGCCGCTTAGATGGCATTGTCTGGATGGTTACCGAGGCGCTTGGCGTGTCGATTACCACGTTCTCGGCGCAAAACTTTGGCGCGCGCAATTACGAGCGCATGCGCAAGGGCTACCATACGTCGCTCGTGCTGTCGTTTATGCTCATTGGTGGCCTGTCTGCCGTGCTGCTGGTGTTCTCGGGTCCGTTGTCGCGTCTGTTTGTCGACGATGTTTCGATTTCGGCGTACACCACGACGATTCTTCATTTCATCGCGCCGTTCTACGCGATCTTCTCGATTATCGAAAACGCGTCGGGCTCCATTCGCGGTGCCGGCGTGAGCTTGCAGCCCATGCTGCTCACGATTTTTGGCACTGTCGTGCTCAGGGTGATCTGGGTGTTTGCGATTATGCCGTTCGATCCGTCGCTTGAGCACCTGCTCCTGGTTTACCCTGTAACTTGGCTCATCACGGCCACGATGTTCACCATCTACCACCACAGCGGCAACTGGCTCGGCCGGCGCCACCGCCAAATGATCCCTTGGGGACGGAGGAAAACGGATCATTTCTCTCTGTCGTGATGTCGATGATCCGTTTTCCTCCGTCCCCTTAGGATCATTTAGTATTCGATGCCTTGGCGGGCTAGGAGGCCTTCGTCGAAGTAATGTTTGATGGGGCGCATTTCTGTGACCAGGTCGGCGAGGTCGGCCAGCGGCAGCAGCCCGCGGCCGGTTAGCACGAGCTCCGTGGTGGCGGGCTTTATCGCGATCAGCGCTTCGACATCCTCGCGCGTCACGAAACCTCGGCGCATGGCCTCGCCGAGTTCGTCCAAAATCAGAACATCGACCTGTGATATCTGCTCGCATGCGAGCTCCATGATCTGCGCCGCGCAGGCCTCGGGCGTGTCGCGGTCGGCTTGTACGATGCGCAGACCCAAACGGGGTGCCGCATCATGCTCGGCGCAGTGAAGTTTCTTGGCAAACTGCAGCCTAAGAACGTCGAGTCCGTAGCCCGTCGCGCGCAGCGCGAGCCCCAGCGCAGCCGTCGTCTTGCCCTTGCCGTCGCCTGTATAGATTTGAACCTTGCCGACTTACAGTGATGCCATCTCTGTCCTTTCGTGCCCGGCGTCGGTTTATCGCCGTCCGGGTTGGGTATTCTAGAAAGCATTATCAACCCCAGTAGATGGAGTTCAAGCAGATGGAGATGGATGACAACAAGCGTAGACGGAATATGATCCTCTACGTGCTCATCGCCTTCGTCGTCTACCTCGTGCTCTCGACCGTTCTGTTCCCCAACATCGGTCACACGCAGCAGATTACGAAGACCGATTACTCGACGTTTGTCAAGGCGCTCGATAAGAAGAGTGTCGACAAGGTCGAGTACAACACGGACGATTACTCGATTTATTACACCAAGAAGGGCGAGGACGAGAACATCGCCTATAAGACGACCGGTGTGCCGAACGATGCGGGCTTTACCGATCGCGTGCTTGAGTCTGGCGCTTCGCTGGAGTCGGTCGTTCCCGATAAGAACTCGGGTTTGATGACCTACTACCTGCTCACACTCATTCTTCCCATGGCGATTTTCTTCCTCATCGGTTGGTGGCTCAACCGCCGCATGAAGAAGGCTATGGGCGATGACGGCCCGTCGATGAACTTTGGCGGCGGCGGTTTTGGCAGCGGCGGACTGGGTAAGTCCGGCGCGCGCGTGATCGCCTCCAAGGACGTGGGCGTGACCTTTAAGGACGTCGCCGGCCAGGAAGAGGCCAAGGAGTCTCTCAAGGAGGTCGTCGACTTTCTGGAGAAGCCGCAGCGCTACGAGGAGATCGGCGCCAAGCTGCCGCGCGGTGCTCTCCTTGTTGGCCCTCCGGGTACCGGTAAGACCCTGCTTGCCAAGGCTGTTGCCGGCGAGGCCGGTGTTCCGTTCTTTAGCATTTCGGGCTCTGAGTTCGTTGAGATGTTTGTTGGTCGCGGCGCTGCAAAGGTTCGTGACCTGTTTAAGCAGGCCAAGGAAAAGGCCCCGTGTATCGTCTTTATCGATGAGATCGATACCATCGGTAAGAAGCGCGATGGCGGCGGCTTTAGCGGCAACGACGAGCGCGAGCAGACGCTCAATCAGTTGCTGACCGAGATGGATGGCTTCGATAACCACAAGGGTATCGTTGTCCTTGCCGCAACCAACCGTCCCGACAGTCTCGATCCCGCTCTACTGCGCCCCGGTCGTTTTGACCGCCGCATCCCCGTTGAGCTGCCCGATCTGACCGGCCGCAAGAACATCCTCGAGCTGCATGCCAAGAGCGTGAAGACCGAGCCGCCGATCGACCTGACCGCGATTGCCCGCGCCACGCCCGGTGCCTCGGGCGCTGACCTGGCCAATATCATCAACGAGGGCGCCCTGCGTGCCGTCCGTGAGGGCCGCAAGCGCGCTACGCAGGACGATTTTGAGGAGTCGGTGGAGGTCGTCATCGCCGGTCAGCAGCGTAAGTCTACGGTGCTGTCCGACCACGAGAAGCAGGTCGTGTCCTACCACGAGATCGGCCATGCCATCGTTGCCGCTCGCCAGAAGGGTTCTGCGCCGGTTACCAAGATTACCATCGTGCCGCGCACGAGCGGCGCTCTGGGCTACACCATGCAGGTCGAGGAGGACGAGCGCTTCCTGACCACGCGCCAGGAGGTGTTGGACAAGCTCGCCGTCTACTGCGGTGGACGTGCCGCCGAGGAGCTCATCTTTGGTGAGATGACGACCGGCGCGGCCAACGATATCGAGCAGGCCACCAAGCTCGCCCGTAACATGGTGACGCGCTTTGGTATGTCCGATGAGTTTGGCATGATGGCGCTCGGTACCGTCCAGAATGCGTACCTCAACCAGGACACGTCGCTCACCTGCGCCCCCGGTACGGCCGAGCGCGTGGACGCGATTGTCGCCAAGCTGATCGAGGATGCGCACGACCGCGCCCTGCAGATCCTGAAGGAGAACAAGTTCAAGCTTCATGAGCTGGCTCGTTATCTGTACAAGAAGGAGACCATCACGGGCGAGGAGTTTATGAATCTCCTTACGCGCGAGAATCCGCTGATGCCAAAGCAGCAGTAATACTAGTTGCGCAGTGTCAATCGTCCCATTTGAGTGTCAAACTCAAATGGGGCGTTTTGCGTGGGGAGAGTTGTATATGAAGATCGTGGTAAGTGCCTGTTTGATGGGCGAGAGCTGCAAGTATAACGGGCTCGATAACTACCATCGCGAGCTGGTCGAAGCGTGCGAACGCACGGGAACCGAGGTTCTGTTGGTGTGCCCCGAGGTTTTTGGCGGTCTGCCCACGCCGCGCAAGCCTTCCGAGATTGTGAACGGCGAGGTACGTAACTGCGAGGGTATCTCGGTCGATCGCGAGTTTCGCCTGGGCGCTCAACGTGCGCTCGATATGTGCGAGCAGGAGGGCGGCCCGTCAGAGATCGCTGCATGTATCTTGCAGGACCGCAGTCCCTCGTGCGGCGCGGGTCGCATCTACGACGGCTCCTTTAGCGGTACGCTCACCGCGGGCAACGGTGTTTTTGTCGATTTGCTGCTGCGTCACGGGTACCGTGTGATTCCGGCTTGCGAGTTCGACCCCAGCATGTTGAAGTAGTAAATAAAAGGGGCGGCCATCGAGTAGATGGTCGCCCCTTTTGCTGGCAAGCTAAACTATTTCACCAATTGTTCAATGGTATTTACCCATATAAAACCTGCCAAAATAAACCTGTCACTTTTTGGTAGGTTAGGCGAGGAGGGTGTGGCCGTAGGCGTTGGCTGCCATGATGGCGGCGGCGAATTTCTCGTCGGTGAAGGGCTCGGGGTTTCCCTGCTTCCACTCGTTGGTGGCGTGCGCGTACTCGCACAGGGCAGGGATGTCGGCCTCGGAAAGCCCGACCTGCTCAAGCGTCACGGGCAGGCCCATCTGCTTGTTAAAGGCGGCGTAGCACTCAAGGTTCTCGGTATCGCCAGTATAGGCAAACAGCACGAGCACGCCCAGGCTTACGACCTCGCCGTGCAGATAGGTTCCCTCGCGCGGAATGCTGCACGTCGCATTGTAGAACGCGTGTGCCACGCTCGAGTTGTAGTAGTAATCGTTTTGGTTGGTCAGGTTGGAGACGTAGCCCGTGTTGACCACGATGTCGAGCGCGATCTGCTTGACGGCCTCGGTCGACTGATCCTGGCGCACGTCCTCAAGACCCTGCACGCCATAGGTAAACAGCGGCTCGGAGCAGGTGTGGGCGAGCGCCAGGCCAAGACCGGCGGTGTGCTCCAAGTTGCCGGCGCTCGTGGCGTACTCGACTTCGGGCTGCTTGGACAGGGCATCGCCCACGCCGGCCCAGAAGTACTCCGCCGGAGCCTCGGCGATGATCTTGGGATTGATGAAGATGTGCGCGGGGCGGTTGGGGTACGAATAGCCCTCGAGCGAGCCGTCGTCGTTGTAGACAACGGCAATGGCGGTCGCGGCCGAGCAGTTGGAGCAGATCGTCGGCACGGTAAAGACGATCTTCTTGAGCTCGATGGCCGCAGTCTTGACGGTATCGAGCGCCTTACCGCCGCCACAGGCAATGAGCACGTCGGCTTCCTGGTAGGCAGGGGAGTTTACGACCTTGGCGATATTGGCGCGCGTACTGTTGGTACCGTAGACGCGCGTCTCCAGAATCTCGACGTCGGTACCTGCCAGCGCAGCTTCGATACCGGGAAGTGCTGCGGCAAGTGCTCGCTTACCACCGATGATGGCGACCTTGGTCGCTCCGTATTCGGCCAGCGCGCCGGGCAGCTCGTCAAAGCAATCCTCGCCGACGGTGTAGTCGCTCATTCCAATCGTGCGCATAGCAACCTTCTTTCGTTCGATAGAGTGCTTTCAGGTATTTTGCTCCTAGAGAAGGGCTGTAATAGCGAGAAATTTCGAACGTATAAAACCAGTGTTGAGGGTTTTTCGCCGGCGCGGAACGTGCTAGCATACTCCGCATAAGCGTTGATGGGGACGAGTAGTCGGCCGTCCGCATGCTACAGAGAGCGGGGAGCGCTGAGAACCCGTGCATGCGACCGATGAAAATCACCCCGGAGCTGCGGTCCCAACGGACGTGCCGCGCAGGCTCGTCTTAGTAGACATCGCCGAGATGGTCGTCGATACAGGCCAGCCGAGTAACGGATGCGAGCGCGCGAATACGCGGGCGAGGGCATCTAAGCTGGGTGGTTAAGCGAAGAGCTTTTGCGGGCGTGCAGCCCGTTTTGTGGCGCTTCGTCCCAGCTTGCAGGGACGGGCGCTTTTTTGGTGCCCATCGGGCGTGCGCGCCCACGACATGAAAGGGGTACCGTGGCAAACGAGTACAAGCAGACGATGAATCTGCCCAAGACCGGTTTTCCCATGCGTGCCGGTCTTTCCAAGTCCGAGCCCAAGCGACTCAAGGACTGGCAGGACAACAAGGTCTACGAGCAGGTTCTGAAGAAGAACGAGGGTCACAAGAAGTTCGTGCTGCACGACGGTCCTCCGTACGCCAACGGTCCGATCCACATCGGCCATGCCATGAACAAGATCTCCAAGGACATGATCAACCGTTACTGGATGATGCAGGGCTATGAGGTTCCCTATGTCCCCGGTTGGGACTGTCACGGTCAGCCGATCGAGCACAAGGTCGAGGAAAAGCTCGGCACCGAGAAGTTCAACCAGACCTCCACGGCCAAGATCCGCGAGCTTTGCAACGAGTTCGCTGTCGAGAACATCGAGCTCCAAAAGGCCGGCTTCCGTCGCTTGGGCGTGCTTGGCGACTGGGACAACCCGTATCTGACGCTCTATCACCAGCACGACGCCGCCGACATCGAGGTCTTCAAGGCCATGTTCGATAAGGGCATGATCTATCGCGGTCACAAGCCGGTTCACTGGTGCAAGCACTGCCACACCGCGCTGGCCGAGGCCGAGATCGAGTACTCCGACGAGACGAGCCCGTCCATTTTCGTGCGCTTCGAGATGACTTCCAAGCCCGCCGGCCTCGAGAACTTCGACGGCCCGGTTGACTTTATCATCTGGACGACCACGCCGTGGACCATCCCCTCCGACCAGGCCGTTTCCCTCAAGCCCGGTGCCGCCTACGTTGCCGTTGAGCACGATGGTCGTGCCGAGGTCATGCTCGAGGACCTGGCTCCCAAGTGCTGTGAGGAGTTTGGCTGGGAGTACACCCCGGTTATGGTCGACGGCAAGCCCTATGTGGTTCCCGCCGAGACCTTCCACCACATCCACTACAAGCAGCCAATCTTTGACGGTGTTGAGGGCGTGGCGCTGCTGGCCGATTACGTCGGTGTCGATGACGGTACCGGTATCGTCCACAACTCGCCCGGCCACGGCGTCGACGACTACTTTGCCTGCCTCAAGGAGGGCATCACCGACATCTGCATGCCGGTCGATGACGACGGCAAGTTCTACACCGGCGAGGAGTTTGGCACCGGTGGCCCCTTCAGCGGTATGGATACCGATGAGGCCAACCCGCACATCATCGAGTTCCTGCGCGAGCGCGGCACCCTGGTCCTCGAGAAGAAGATCACGCACAGCTATCCGCACTGCTGGCGCTGCAAGCACCCGGTGCTCTTCCGTGCTACTGACCAGTGGTTTGTCTCTATGGACAAGACCGGTTTGCGTGAGCAGGCTGGCAAGGAGGTTCGCGAGAACGTCAAGTGGTATCCGGCTCACGCCGCCAACCGCATCGGCGCCATGGTCGAGCAGCGTCCCGACTGGTGCATCAGCCGTCAGCGCAACTGGGGCGTGCCTATCCCCAGCTACACCTGCGCCGACTGCGGCGAGAAGGTCATGAACGACGCTACGCTCGACGCCGTCATCAAGCTCTTCCACGAGAAGGGTTCCGACGCCTGGTTCACCGACGCTCCCGAGAGCTACCTGGGCGAGGCCTGCGTCTGCCCCAAGTGCGGCGGTCATCACCTCAAGGCCGATAAGGACATCCTTGACGTGTGGTGGGATTCCGGCGTGTCTTGGAAGGCCGTCTGCGAGTATCGCCCTGAGCTTGAGTACCCGGCGGATGTGTACCTCGAGGGCTCCGACCAGCACCGCGGTTGGTTCCAGAGCTCGCTGCTCACCTCGGTGGGTGCCAACGGCCATGCTCCGTACAAGGCGGTCGTCTCGCAGGGCTTCACCCTCGACGGCCAGGGCCGTAAGATGTCCAAGTCGCTCGGCAACGTCATCGACCCCAACAAGGTCTGCGACGAGATGGGCGCCGACATCATCCGTCTGTGGGTTGCGTCCGTCGATACCAGCTCCGACGTGTCCATCGACCACGAGATTCTTGCTCGTACGTCCGATGCCTACCGTCGTTTCCGCAACACGCTGCGCTTCCTGCTCTCCGAGCTCGAGGGTCAGTTTGAGCCCGAGTGCGACGGCGTCGCCTTTGCCGACCTGCTGCCGCTCGACAAGCTCATGGTTGCCCGTCTGACCCAGGTTCAGGCCGAGGTCGACGATGCCTACGCCAGCTACGAGTTCCCGCGCGCCTACCGTGCGCTTTACGACTTCGTGGTTACCGAGCTTTCCAACGTGTATCTCGACGCCCTGAAGGATCGTCTGTACTGCGATAAGCCCGGCTCGCTCGAGCGCCGCAGCGCCCAGACCGTGCTGGCCGAGCTCTTCTCGATGCTCATGCGCGACCTGCAGCCGATCCTGTCCTACACCGTCGACGAGGCTATGGCCTATGCGCCCGCTGGCTGCGTCGATCACCAGAGGTACGCCGCGCTGCTCGATTGGTACAAGTCGCCCATCACGGTCGACGAGGCCAATGAGTTTGAGGGCGTGCTCGAGGCTTCGCTCGAGCTCCGTAGCTCCGTGACCAAGGCCCTTGAGGATGCCCGTTCTGCCGGCACCTTTACTAAGAGCCAGCAGGTCCGCGTCAAGGCGGTCGTTCCCGCCGAGATGTACGCGCTGCTGACCGGCGACAAGGCCGTCGACCTGGCCGAGTTCTACATCGTCTCCGATGTTGAGCTGACCCAGGGCGAGGAGCTCTCCGTTGCCATCGAGGCTGCCGAGGGCGAGTGCTGCGACCGTTGCTGGAACTACCGCACCACCGTCGGCGAGTACAACGGCCACGCGCATATCTGTAAGCGCTGCGCTGACGCGCTGTAGGTTACGGCGTTCGTAGAACGCCGTAACCTACCGACGCTGCAAACGCCCCTAAGCGGCAATCTGACGTTCAATCGTCGGTCGCGTACCAAAGTACGCTTCCCTCCTCTTTCACGTCACCTTGCTCGCTTAGGGACGTTTTCGCTGTTGGTGATGATAGCGCGGCGTTTCCATTGCTGGAGCTAAAGGCTTTCTTTCGCCTTCGCTCTTAGTCGAAAGCTATTAAGCGACATTTCGTTCTTCGGAATGTCGCTTTCGTTTTATGCTGGTTATTTCGCTTTCGTTGGCGAATATGCCGTGCGTTTTGCGTTTGTCACTATAAGATGATTACATGCATTTAACGAAATTCAGGCTTTTGAGGGTAGGGGATTGATTTGGGTCGTGGTGCGGATATGACGCCGCCTTTGCGTTGGCGGTTGGGTGTTGCTGGTGGGGTAGCGCTCGTTGTGCTGCTTGTTGACCAGCTGACCAAGCTTGCGGTTCGTGCCGTGGGCGAAGCTTTGCATGTGACTGTCATCCCCGGTGTCATCGACTTTATGTTTGTCCGCAATATCGGTGCTGCCTTTAGTATGGGCGAGGGGCATGGCATCGCGTTTGCCGTGCTGGCGTTGGCGGTCATTATCGCTATTGCCGTGTACCTCGTTCGTGCACCCCAGCTCGCCCATCTTGAGGTTGTGGGCATGGCGATGGTTGCGGGCGGTGCTATCGGCAACGCTGTCGATCGTTTGGCCTTTGGCTTCGTGACCGATTTTATTGCTACCACCTTCATCGACTTTCCCGTCTTCAATGTGGCCGATATCGGCATTACCGTGGGCGTTGTGCTCGCCCTCTTCGGCTACATGTTCTTGAGTCCCGCGGCCCGCGAGGTTGATGCGACTGCCGAGCTCAATGCCCGTGATGAGGCCCGCGCTAAGCGCAAAGCCTGTCTCTTATACACATCTGA